>JAFYMH010000050.1 GCA_017556685.1 Clostridia bacterium
CGCCTCAACCTTCTCGAGCATGTACTCCTTCGGAATGCCCTTCTCGCGCTCAAGCAGATCGAGCGCATCGAAAAATTCCTTGTTCATCACACGTTCCTTTCTTTTCTATCCAAAGCATCAGTCAATATAGACCGTGCTGATTTTAGCGATCTCATCGCGGGTAAAGAAAACCGTCTCTCCCCTGCCGTCCAAAATGGCGATCCTGCCGTCCTCGGCGGGTAGAAGAAGCTCTCCCCCAAAAACCTTCGCGCCGTCGCGCGGGGCAAAGAGGCGAACCTCAACACTCTCGCCGACCGACGAGAGAAGATGCGCCTCGGTCTTCAGATCGCGCTCAAGTCCGGGCGAGGAGACCTCAAGATAATAGAAGGACTCGATCGGATCCGCCTCGTCAAGCAGAGGATCGATCGCGCGATGCACGCGCTCGCAGTCCTCGATCGTTACCCCCTCGGGCTTATCAATGGTTACCCGAAGGTGAAAGTCGGCACCCTCCTTGACGTACTCAACGTCCCAGAGCGTACAGCCGCACTCCCCGACCGTTTGCACGATCAGCTCGGCAACCGTTTGGGCGATATTCTTTTTCAAAGCGCCACCTCCCACAACTTAACATAAAAGTAAGAGTGGGAATGACCCACTCTTACATCCTATCTTCATACTCTACGGTTATTATAGCACGGCTTAGCAAAAATTGCAAGTGCTTTCCAAATATTTTTTAATTATTTTTATATGCGCCTCAAAAAGCCTCAGCGCCCCTCGTCCCCGAGTGCGACAAGCGCCGTTCCGATCACCGTTCCGAACTGAGCAAGCTCGGGCAAAACGAAGTTGACCCGGAACATCTCGGACAGAACGCGGAAGATCTCGGCACAGTAGGGAATGGTCGTGAGGTTTCCGGTCACGACGATGTCGCTGATGCCGCAGCTCTTGCCCGCAAAGTAGGCAACCATGCCGACCGCCTCAAAGACCATATTGAGAACGCCGAGGGCAATATCGCCGCGCGTGCAGATGTCGCTGACCTTTCCGAAGTTCGAGGCGGTCATCTCACCCGGCATTCCGTCAAGCGAGGACTTTTTCGCCAGATCCCCGATGCGAAGATCAATGCGCGAGAGATCCCCCTCCTCGGCAAGCGCCGCGATATGCTCTACGCTATCCATCTTGAGCAGAAGGCGCGAGAGCCCGACGACGGTTCCGCCGCCAACGCCGGTTCCTCCGAGATACTCGACCGGTGCGCCGCGCTTTGCGTGCACGACCGCGGTTCCGGTCCCGAGGCTGACGACGATCGCCTCGTCAAGGCCCGAGAGGTAAAGTCCTCCGCGCCCGATGCTCTCAAACTCAAGGACCGACTCGCAGGGCAGATCGTAGATCGGCTTGGTCAGATGTGTCGAGCCGATGCCGGTCGTCATCACGCGAGAGATGTCCGAGAGCGACAGATCGTTTTCGGTCGTGAACTTTCCAAAGGCACCGTAGAGCGAAGTAATCGGGTCTGCGGCACGCACGAGAAGCGGGCGGATCAGCTCGCTTTTTCCCTCTCCCCTGCGAAAGCCCACGATCTTGGTGGTGCTTCCCCCGACGTCAATTCCGATGACAACGCTCATGGCTTTCTCACTTTCCCGAGGGAAAACCCCTCGCTTTGGTTCGCTCTTTACCGTACTTCTTTGATTTTACTTGATCAGGTGACGCTTGATCTTCTTCGAGGTGGTCTTCGGGAACTCCTCGGCGCGAAGCTCGATCTCCTTGATCTGCTTGAACGAGGGCAGGCGCTTGTTGAGGGCGCGAACGGCGAGGCGGATCTCCTCAAGCTTCTCATCGTCGCCGGCCTCAGGCGCGAATTTTTCGGCGGCAGGATAAACGACCGCAACGAGCGAGACCGAGTCGTCCTCGGCGCGGCGGCCGACGACCACGCTCTCGGCGATAAGATCGATATCCGAAAGGTACTCCTCGATCTCCTCGGGGAATACGTTCTTGCCGTTCTCAAGGACGATGACCGACTTCATGCGTCCCGTAATATAAACGTATCCGTCGGCATCCATATATCCGACGTCGCCGGTGCGGTACCAGCCGTCCTCGGTGAAGGCGGCGGCGTTTGCCTCGGGATTGTTCTCGTAGCCGAGCATGACGTTGTCGCCATGCACCTGGATCTCGCCCTCGGCAAAGCCGAGATCGTTTACCGTCTCGCCATCGATGCGGATGCTGCAGCAGGGAACGGCGGGGCCAACCGAGCCGCACTTTCTCTTGTAATAGGGCGTGACCGAAACGAGCGGCGAGCATTCGGTGATGCCGTACCCCTCGTAGATCGAAATGCCGAAGTCCTCAAAGGCATAGATCAGCTCGGGCTTCAGAGGAGCGCCGCCGCAGATGATCTTCTCAAGCCGTCCGCCGAACGCCGCACGCACGTCGGCAAAGATCCTGGTGCGAAGATCGACCTTGACCTTGAGCATCAGGCGCGAGGCGGCAATGCCTGCGTTGAAGGCGCGGGTCTTGCCCTTTCTCTCGACCTCCGAGAGGATCTTCTTATACATCGTCTGCACGAAGAGCGGAACGAGCACGAGTCCCGTCGGGGCAAAGCGCGCCATGTTGCGAAGCACGTGGCGAAGCGAATCGTTGATGCAGATCTGCATGCCGTAAAGCAGCTCGGCGAGCATGCAGGCAAGCCCGTAGGTATGGTGCATCGGAAGCACCGACAGAACGACGTCGTCGGGGCAGAAATCAACCGTCTCTGCGGCGGCGTTGACGACCGAGAAGATATTCTTCTGCGAGAGCATCACGCACTTACTCGTTCCGGTCGTTCCCGAGGTGAAGAGATACTCGGCAAGCGTCTCGCGCGAGGCGACGGGGGGATAGGCAAACTCCGCATCAGCTGCGCCGAGCGCCTCAAGCTCCGACCAAAGAAGAGCGTCGGGATAGGCGCTTTCCTTTGCCATCGAGATATAAGAGGTGAGGGTCGAATGTCCCGTGAGCGCCTCGGCAAGCGCCTTGTCAAGTCCCTTTGAGACAACGATCGCATCCGCCGAGACCGAGGCGAGAAGCCCCCCGATCTCGCTCGGCGCAAGCTCCTTATCCATCGGGATGATGATACCGCCCGTTGCAAGCACCGCAAGATAGGTCGCCACCCACTCGGGCGAGGTCTCTCCGATCAGGGCGATGCGCTTTCCGGCAAGTCCCTTTTGGGTCAGAGCCGACGAAAACGCCTTGACCTTATCGGCAAACTCTGTATAGGAGAGGGTTGCCGTCTCGGTCGGGGAAACGAAATACTCGTACGCCACGCGATCGCCGTGCGAGCGAACGACCGAAAGGAAGTCGGGCGCGTTATGTGCAGGGGTAAAGAGCCGCTCGCTCTTTGCCTTGCTCGGGATCTTTTTGCTCGGAACGACCGATTTCTTTGAGAGATTGAGTACCTTCAGAATATTCATGTCAAGAGTCCTCTTTCACCGTATTTTTTTCGCCCGCCTCGGCAAGAGCCGCAAGACGCGCGTCAAGGCGCTTTAGCACCGAATAGAAGATCGCCATATCCCGCGCCCTGATGTCGGCGCCGATGGCGGCAACCGCCGCCTCGATCCGCTCGTTCATCCTCTCGACCGTCTCGGCCCCTCTCTCGGTCAGCCGAAGGCGCATTCGGTAGGGTCGCGCGGTCGCAGGGTCGGCGTACGCCACAAGCGAAAGCGAAAGCAGCTCGGGGATCACGCGCGAGATGAAGGCGCGGTTGACCCCGCAGGCACGGGAGAGCCCTGCCGCCGTCATGCCCGCTTTGCTTTTGCTCAGCTGATGCAGCAGCATCACGTGAATCCCGCGCAGGCCGAGCTCCGCCGCCTGCCCATCCTTATATTTTCGGATGTTCTTTCCGATCTGCTCGATCGAAAGCGAAAAGGTTTCAAATGCGCTTTGCATGGCTTCCTCCGTTTTTCGTTACCGCTTGCAACGAAGCTATTATACCACGGTCATGTTGATTTGTCAACAATCTGTTCAAATTTTCGGGAAAGCGGGCGGCACACCTCGCATATAGTTCATTAAAAAACGAACGGAGGGCTTTGCCTTTTGACGGCATTAGTTGGTCTGCTTTTCGCCTCGCTTCCCTGCCTTATAACGGCGGCAGGGCTTTATTTTCTCATCCGTCTGCGCGGCTTTTTCGTTTTGCATCCGCTTCGCTCGGCGCGCTATCTCCTTCGGGGAAAGCGACTTCGCTCATCCCTCTCCGCCCTTGCCCTTGCGCTGTCGGGAACGCTTGGGGTCGGGAGCATCAGCGGCGTTGCCCTGGCGCTTGCCGTCGGGGGACCCGGGGCGATCCTTTGGATGTGGGTCAGCGCCCTCTTTTCGATGGCGGTGCATTACGCCGAGGTCGTGCTTGCGCTCGACGGGAGCCTTCGGACGGGGCGGCTTCACGGCGTTTTGCTTCTGCTCCTTGCGCCGACCCTCGGGGGATGCCTTCAGAGCGCGGCGGCGGCAGAGGCGGCGTCAATCGCGCTCGGCACGCCACGCCTTGCCGTCGGGCTTCTGCTTGCGCTCGGGGTGGGCGCGGTCGTCCTTCTCGGCAGAGGGGGGATCGCTCGGGCGACGGGGCGGATCCTGCCGATCCTTTCTCTCTTCTATCTCATTTTGACCCTCGGCGTGATCCTCAAAAACGCCGAGGCTCTGCCGGGCATCCTTTCCCTCGTCGCACGAGAGGGGCTTTCCCCATCGGCGGCGTCGGGTGGGCTTCTCGGATGCGCCTGGGTGGGGTTTTCGCGGGGACTGCTCTCAAACGAGGCGGGGGCAGGCACCGCCGTCTGCGCGCACGCCG
>JAFYMH010000051.1 GCA_017556685.1 Clostridia bacterium
CTCGTTATCCACGATTATTCTCTGAACAAGAACGTGATCACCACGCTTGGAACGATCGTTTGCATTTGCGTGATCATGTTCGTGGCAGTCCTCTTCTCCAGCTTGATCGCTAAGATGGTGCAGTTCGTTTCGTCGATCGTGACGGAACTCAGCTATCGGACATAACGAACGGGGTGAACAAATGAAAAATAGAATCATAGCCTTCATGCTTGCGGTGCTGACGCTTCTCACCTCCTGCATCGTTGCGATCCCCGCAGCTGCTGCCGACGGCGATGCTACAGCGAACCTTCACGAGGTCGCCACACAGCATGCGCTTGAGGCAAATTTCGCTGACGCAGAGACGAAGGTGCAGGACGAGATCGCACTCGGATACACCTATCTCTACGCACAGAACGAGCAGTTTTCGCTTTATGCCAACAAGTATACGGGTGAGGTCTACCTTAAGAACCGCTATACCGGGCAGTATCTGACCACCAACCCGACCGACGTCTCCAAGGCGCAGAATCTCGTGCGCCCCGAGATGCTTTCGCAGGTTTGGATCAGCTATTCCAAGATCGGCTCCGAAACCACGCCGACCAGCATCAACAGCTTTGATCAGGCGGCAAAGAAGGGGCAGATCGCGATCTCAAAGATCAAAAACGGTATCCGCGTTGAGTACACCATGGGTGATACGGTTTCCCATTACGCGATCCCCGAGGTCCTGCTTGACGAGGATTTCCTTGAGACCATCGTCATTCCTCTTCAGACGAGGATCCTTGAGCTGTTTGAGTATGACAATCTTGCCGTAAACTTCAGTTCCTTTTTGACGACCAGCAATATCAGTTCTCTTAAGACTGCCTGCCAGTACAAGGGAACGGTCGGTGACGTTGAGACCTTCAAGAAGTACAACACCCGTCTTCTGACGACGCTTGGCGGAACCTTCGCCAACGCGTATGAGAAGGCGTACAAGAAGGCCTATGACGGAACGACGGTCCTTGATCAGACTCTGTACGATGCCATGCTTGTTGATCTGAAGCAGGCAGGACTCATTGCAGAGCACGAGACCGAGCTTCCGTCGGCAAGATACTTCAGATATACTCTGATCGTCAAGCTCTCGGGAGATTACGAGACTCTCGTCGGAAGCTACAAGAAGTTCGATCCCAACACGACCGAGTTCGATTCGAAGCTTGATATCTATCCGGCGCTTGGTCAGGTCGACCCCGAAACCGGAAAGAGACCTGTCATCTGGGAGCTGGATCCCGACATCTCGAAGACGGTTGCACAAAAGGTCAACCGTCAGAACATCCTGACCTCGTACGTCACCGGCTATACGGTCGACGATGCGATCGCTCAGGAGCAGAAGGTCGGCTTCAAGGGTGTTGCCGAGCAGAGTGTCGTCTTCCGTTGCGCGATCGAGTACGTACTCGACGAGGACGGAATGACCTATAAGCTTCCTGCCAACAGCATCTCCTTTGACGAGTCGAAGTACCGTCTCAATTCCATCTCGATCCTGAAGTATTTTTCGGCAAACGACCGTAACGAAGAGGGATACCTCTTCTTCCCGGACGGAAGCGGTGCTCTGATCGATAACCAGGATGTCCCCGCCACCGCCACCGTCATCGGACAGCTGATGTACGGTTACGATTACGCCTACAGCACCGTCGGTGACGTCGCGAGCAGAACCCAGTCAGTCCGTCTCCCCGTCTACGGCGCTGTCAACACCGACGCCGACAACGGTGTCACGACCGGATACTTCGCGATCATCACCGAGGGTGACGCTCTCGTGAAGCTTTCGGCAGGACCGCTTGGCTCGTCGGCACGTCTTGGTGTCTACCAGACCTACTCGCCCTTCCCGTCCGATACCTACACGATCCCCGGTGCGACCGATGCCATTCCGATCTTCTCGGATGTCAGATACGTCGGTGACTACAGCACCAAGATCGTGATGCTCCTCGATCCCACGCTGCAGCAGCTTTCGGTTCCCGCAGGCGCTGCCGCGACCTATACGGCTTCCTACGTCGAGATGGCGCGGTATTACCGCAACTATCTCATCAACGTCACCGAAACGCTCACCGAGCTTTCCGCTTCTGACGTGAACGCGCAGATCCCGCTCTTCATCGAATCCTACGGAACGCTGAAATCCACCGAAAAGTTCCTGACCTTCCCGGTCGAGGTTGACGTTGCCCTGACGACCTTTGATGACGTCAAGACGATGCACACCGAGCTTTCCGAGGCAGGAATCGGAAACGTCAAGTTCCGTCTGATCGGCTTCTACAACGGAGGCGTTGAGGGAAAATACCCGAAGAAGCTGAAGCTGATGAAGGAGGTCGGCGGCAAGAAGGGACTCCGTCGCCTGCTCTCCTATGCCGAGGACAACGCCGCAAGCGGCATTGAGATCATTCTCGGTGTCGACCTGATGTACAACTACAAGTACACGGGACTTGGAGGAATCTCCAAGAAGAAGACCACGGTCCGTTCGATGGATAACCGTTATGCATCGAAGCAGATGTACGATACCGTGCATCAGGGCTTCTTCTCCTACTTCTCGCTTTGCGTGTCGGCAGATAAGCTGACCGGACTTTTCAACAAGTTCAACAAGAAGCTCTCGAAGTTTGATATTACCGCGCTTTCGCTTGATTATATGGCAGAGGATCTCTCCTCGAACTTCAGCGATAGCAACAGCTTCGACCGCGAGGCGGCAAAGACCTACCTCCGCTCCACGCTGGAGTCGATCTCCTCGAAGTATTCGAAGATCCTGAGCACCGGAGGAAACGTCTTTGCACTTGAGTATCTTGATTACCTTCTGAACGCTCCCGTTGACAGCAGCCGCTACTTCTTTGCAAGCCGCACCGTTCCGTTCTACGGCATGGTGATGCACGGCACGCTTGAGTATGCAGGCACCCCCTTCAACGAGACGGGTAACCCTGATTACGAGATCCTTCGTGCGATCGAGAGCGGCTCGGCAATGTACTACGTGCTTTGCTACCGCAACACCGATCTGATGAAGGAGGACTTCCTTCTCAGCAAGCATTACTCCGCAAACTACGAGATCTGGAAGGAAGACGTCATCCGCTACTATAACAAGCTTGACGCGGCGATCGGCGATCTGCAGACGCATCAGCTTTACGATCATCAGTTCCTTGTCGGCGAGCGTGTGATCACCGACGCAGAGCGCGCAGATGCTCTGAAGAAGCTTGAGGACGAGTATTTCGAGCTCCTTCTTGCACAGCACGATGCGATTCTGATCCAAAAGGGCGCGCTCGTTCGCGCACTGATCTCCGCAGGTAAGGAGATTGAGGCGGCAGTCGACGACGCCGCAGCACAGCTCGTTTACGATGAGCTTGCCGCAGAGATCGTTGACGGCCTTGACGGTGAGATCGCGGCTATGATCGCAGAGCTTCGTGCTCTTGACAGCGATCTGACCGACGGAACGGCTCTGAAGCAGCTGGTAGACGGCGGCGACGTTCTTCTCAGCGCAGGGCAGTCGCTGCACATCACCTTTGACCGCGACGCGATCCTTCGCGACATGGAGCTCGGCTTTGCCGTAAGCTTTGCACCCGACGCGCTTGAGGCAGACGCCATCCTTGAGGCCGCATACGACCGTATTTGCGCAAGACTTGACGCGTTCATCGCCGCAAACGCAACCTCGTCGGGCAACATTGCCGTTGAAACCGACAAGGTGACCGATTACTCAAGCAAGACCAAGCTTAGCTTCTTTACCGATTCGGTTGCGACCGATGCCGATTACAAGCACACCGACTTCTCTCTGGATGACGGCTCGATCGTCATGGTGACCTACAAGAAGGGAAGCGAGGAGGTTCGCATCCTTCTGAACTTCAGCATTTTTGAGGTCAAGGTTGAGATCGACGGCAAAACGGTCATCCTCGATAAGTATGAGTTCGTTCGTCTTGATCCGAGAGCCTGAGCCAAGGAGAGTATGAAATATGTCAAATAAATTTTCAAAACTGAAATCGTTTCTCCCGGCCAAGCGTAAGCTGACGCTTTCGGAGAGAAAGGCTCGCAGGGGCTGGTTCTTCGTGCTCCCGTTCGTGCTCGGACTCGTTCTGCTTTATCTTCCGATCGTGGTCGACTCGATCGTCTTCAGCTTCTCGACGATCGGAAGAAAAATGGATCCGGTAACCAATCTCCCCTACGACTGGACCGAGTTCGTCGGTCTGAGGCACTTCAAGGAGGGTCTCAACCCCTCCTTCCTGACCTCGCTCGGTGAGGGTGTTGTCAACCTGATCTGGGAGGTTCCCGCAATCGTTATCTTCGCGCTCTTCGTTGCCGTCATTCTGAACCAGAAGATGTTCGGCCGCGCCGCATTCCGTGCGATCTTCTTCGTGCCCGTCATTATTTCGACCGGTCTGATGGAGGCGGTGAACGCCGCCGGAACGACCGCCGACGCCGGCGGGATCGACGACGGTACGGGAGCTGCGAGCGGAGCAGATCAGTTCATCTCGATGATGGACGTTCAGATGCTGTTCTCGAACATGAAGGTCGGAACCGGACTCGTTACCTACGTCATTGATCTCGTAAACAGCATTTACGATATCGTCAACTTCTCGGGTGTTCAGATGCTGATCTTCCTTGCAGGACTTCAGTCGATCAGCCCTGCCATCTACGAGGCAAGCCGCATCGACGGTGCGTCTGCATGGGAAACCTTCTGGAAGGTCACCTTCCCGATGGTCAGCCCGATGATCTTCGTTAATGCGATCTACACGATCATTGACTCCTTCACAAGACAGTCGAACGTCGTGATGAAAACGATCCAGGAGATCTACGATAACACGAGCGAGAACGTTGCAACCGCGCAGGCGTGGACCTATTTCCTGGTGGTCATTTTGATCGTCGCCGTCTTTGCCGCCTTTGCTTCGGCATTCGTCTTCTATCAGAAGCGTGATTCGTAAGGAGGAGAAAGCAGTATGAATACTTCAAAAATGAATACCGCCTCCCCGAACGTTAAGATCACGCGCCGCGGTGTGAAGATGCAGTTTGAGGGAAAGATCTCCTTTAAGGACAGACTTTTGATGCGTCTGACTTCCTCGACCTTCTGGATCGATCGCGTTTGGTATCTCTTCCGTGCGATCCTTCTCATCGGTCTTTGCTTTGTCATTCTGTATCCCTTCTTTACCAAGATCTTCACCTCGTTTATGGCGTATCGGGACTTTGCAGACCCGACCGTAAATATGATCCCGAAGCATTTTTCGGTCGAGATCTACAAGCAGCTTGCCATTGACGACGGCTATTGGGGAATCCTTCTCAATACCACGTTGCTTTCTGCAGGAACGGCGCTTGTGCAGACCTTCATCTGCTGCATGATCGGATACGGACTTGCAAAGTTCCGCTTCAAGGGCAACAAGCTGATCTTCATCTTCGTCATTATCACGATGGCGATCCCGCACAGCACCCTGCAGCTCTCGATGTTCCAGCACTTCAAGAACTTCGATCTGTTTACGATCCAGTCCCTGAACTGGAAGGGAATCGTTCAGCTCGTTCGGGGAGAGCCGCTCAGCCTTCTCAACAGCTTTGCGCCCTTCTTCGTTCTGTCTCTTACCGGTCTTGCCTTTAAGAACGGCCTTTACATTTTCATGATGCGTCAGTTCTTCCAGGGCGTTCCGGATGAGCTTGAGGAGTCTGCGTACGTAGATGGCTCGGGTACCTTCCGTACCTTCTTCCGCATCATCCTGCCGCTTTCGGTCCCGATGATGATCACCATCTTCCTCTTCTCCTTCTCCTGGCAGTGGACCGATGGCTTCTACACCAAGCTCTTCTACCCCACGACGACCGACGTCCCGCTGATGCTTAACCTCATCCAGGGCGTTCCGGATGCGCTCATGCATCAATCGGCGTACCAGACCTTCTATCAGGAGGCGATCTTTAACGCCGGCGGACTCATGATCATCGCACCGCTGGTCATTATCTATCTCTTTGGTCAGAGATATCTGATCGAGGGTATCGAGCGCTCGGGTATCACGGGCTGATCCCGTTCCATCCCCCGATGCCGAGGATGCCGTCCCAAATGCATTTGCATTTGGGACGGCATCCTTTGTTTACCCGACAGTTTTTGCTTCATCTATTGACACGGACAGACAAAAAGAGATATAATAGAACGATCGGAAATGAAGCATCGCGATCCCGTGGGGGTCGATTTGAGCAATATTTGAGCAATGAAAGAAAAGGAGCGCGGGCATGGAGAGCTTTGAGCTGAATACGGGAAACTCTATCTCGGTTGGGATCGATATCGGTTCAACGACGGCAAAGATCGTTGCCGTCGATAACGGAACCGTCCTGTTTGAGTGCTACGAGCGCCATCTGTCAATGGTACGCCAAAAAGCCCTTGAGCTTCTTTGCGACCTTGAGGACGTTGTCGGGGACCGTCCGCTTCGCGTGGCGGTTTCGGGCTCGGCGGGACTCGGTCTTGCAAATGCCGCAGGGCTGCCCTTCGTGCAGGAGGTGTTTGCAACGGGAGAGACGGTCAAGCGCCTTGCCCCCGACACCTCTGCGGTCATTGAGCTTGGCGGAGAGGACGCCAAGGTCATCTTCTTCGAGGGCGGCATGGACGAGCGCATGAACGGCTCCTGCGCCGGCGGAACCGGCGCCTTCATCGATCAGATGGCATCCCTGCTCGGCGTCAGCGTAAACGAGCTCGACGAGCTGAGCCTCTCTTATGAGCGTATCTATCCCATCGCCTCGAGATGCGGCGTCTTCGCCAAGACCGATATTCAGCCGCTGATCAATCAAGGCGCCGCCAAGGCGGATATTGCCGCGAGCATCTATCAGGCGGTGGTGAGTCAAACGATTGCGGGACTTGCTCAAGGGCGCCGCATCAAGGGAAAGGTCATGTTCCTCGGCGGCCCCCTCTCTTTCTGTATGGGGCTTCGGGAGCGCTTTGTCAAAACCCTGAAGCTTTCTCCCGAAAACGCATCCTTCCCCGAATTCGGCCGCGTTTCGGTCGCTCTCGGCGCCGCTATCTACGCAAGCGCCCTCGACTTGACGATGACCTATCGCGAGCTCGTTTCGCGTATTCAGGGGGCAGAGATGGCGGCATCGAATACCGCGTCGCTCCCGCCCCTCTTTTCGAGCCCCGACGAGTATGAGGCCTTTTGCATCCGTCATGAAAGGGCAGCCGTTCCGTCGATCGACCCCCAAAGCTACGAGGGGGACGCCTATCTTGGGATCGACTGCGGAAGCACGACCACAAAGCTCGTTCTGATGAGCGCAAGCAGGGAACTGCTTTATACTTATTACGATTCCAACCGCGGAACGCCGGTCGAGATCGTCAAGGGTTGCCTTGAGGAGATCTATCGCCTTTGCGGAAGCCGCATTCACATCCGTGCCGGCGCCGTTACGGGCTATGGCGAGGACCTGATCCGCCATGCCTTCAAGATCGATTTCGGACTTGTCGAGACGCTCGCTCATTATCATGCCGCTCGGCATTTCTGCCCCGACGTCGATTTTATCCTCGACATCGGCGGTCAGGATATCAAATGCTTTAAGATCAAGGATCGCTCGATCGATTCGATCATGCTCAACGAGGCATGCTCCTCGGGCTGCGGCTCGTTCATCGAAACCTTTGCCCGCGCGCTCGGCTATGAGATCGGGGAGTTTTCAAGGCTTGGACTCTTTGCCCCCTCTCCCGTCAACCTCGGAAGCCGATGCACGGTCTTTATGAACTCCTCCGTTAAGCAGGCGCAAAAGGACGGTGCAAGCGTTAGTGATATTTCGGCGGGTCTTTCGATGAGCGTTGTCAAGAACGCGATTTATAAGGTCATTCGCGCTTCGTCCGCCTCCGAGCTCGGTCGGCATATCGTCGTGCAGGGCGGAACCTTCTATAATGACGCCGTACTCAGAAGCTTTGAGCTTGAGCTTGGCCGCGAGGTCGTCCGTCCCGCGATCGCAGGGCTGATGGGAGCCTACGGTGCGGCGATCTACGCCGAGGAGTCGCATCGCGATCGCTCGACCCTCATTTCTCCCGAGGCGCTTGCCTCCTTTAAGCACGAGTCGAGAGCAACGGTATGCGCGGGATGCGGAAACCGGTGCCATCTGACCGTCAACCTCTTTGCCGACGGAGAGCGCTTCATCTCGGGAAACCGTTGCGAGAAGGGAGCGGGGAAGGAGACGTCAAAGGCCCTTGGCGTCGTGACCAATCTTCACGAGTGGAAGAGGGAGCGCATCGAGTCTTTGATGCAGAGCGCCCCCAAGGGAAAGGGGACGAGGGGACGAATCGGTCTGCCCCTTGCGCTCGGGATCTACGAGCTCCTTCCGCTTTGGAAAACCGTCTTTGAGGAGCTCGGCTTTGAGGTCGTCCTCTCCGGATTTTCGAGCCGCCGCCTGTATCAGAAGGGGCAGTACAGCATCCCGTCGGATACCGCCTGCTATCCCGCAAAGCTGATGCACGGACATATCGAGGAACTGATCGAAAAGGGGGTCGACTGCATCTTCTATCCGGGACTTTCCTATAACGTCAACGAGGGCTGCTCTGATAATTACTACAACTGCCCCGTCGTCGCCTATTATTCCGAGCTTCTTCATTCAAACATGGACAGTCTCGGCGGTGTGCGATTCCTTTACCCCTATCTGAACGTCAACGATGAGAAGGAGCTTTCAAGGGGGCTTTTGCGTGCGCTGGAGAGCGATTTCGGCAAGCTCTCGCTTGGCGCCGTGCGCCGTGCGGTCAAGCTTGGCTTTGACGCGTATGAAAAATGGATGAAGGAAACGCAAAGGGTCGGCGAGAGCGCGCTTCGTTATGCAAGGGAAAACGGCAAGCGTACTCTGATCCTTGCGGGGCGCCCCTACCATATCGATCCCGAGATCGGGCACGGTATTGACCGCCTTGCCGCATCTCTTGGCTTTGTGATCCTCTCAGAGGATGCGATCGGACCCGAGAACGAGCTTCCGCCTGTTCACGTGCTCAATCAATGGACCTATCATGCAAGGCTCTACCGCGCGGCAGAGTTTGCAGGAAAGCACGGCGGAGTTGAGCTTGTGCAGCTCGTGTCCTTTGGTTGCGGCATTGACGCGATCACGACCGATGAGGTCGCATCGATCCTCGAGCGCCACGGAAAGCTCTATACGCAGATCAAGATCGACGAGATCACGAATCTCGGTGCCGTGAAGATCCGTCTGCGAAGCCTGCTTGGTGCGCTTTGTGAGCGCGAGGGAGAAAAAACCCCCGATAAAGCGTAAGATTTCTTTGGGGGAGGTCCTCTAATATCACGGATTTGACTTGGTGCTTGACAAAATGCCCTTTGTCGTGTATAATAAAGCGTGAGTTGTCCTGAAAGGGGAAATCCATGGCGGATCTTGAGCGTTACAGTGATTATAATAACCTCGACGAGGAGGACGCAGGGTACGGCGGCAGACGGCATACCGTGCTTGGAAAGCTTCTGAAGCTGTTCGTTTTCCTGTTCCTCGCTTCGATTTGTCTTGTGATTTTGGTGCGGATGCTTCTTTCCGGCTATTATCCCAAGGAGATGAAGCGCTTTTACATGACCGACGCGCTCCTTGCCTATGCCGAAACCGAGACGCTTGATCCCGAGAAGATCTCGATCGGTGTTCCGTACGACAGCAATAAGGAGGCAAGCTTCGTTGCCGCCAACCTGTTTATCGAGAAAAACGCGGGAGCCCTTCAGCTTTCGGTCCGTATGACCTCGCGCACCTTTGAGATCCTTGCAGAGCGACTCGGGGAAACCGAGAAGATCTCCTATAACGGAGACTCAAGCTCTCTGTTCGTTTTTCAGCTTCAGGATAATTACGGGAATCGGTATACGCCGAGCTATACCGACGACGATTCGTATCTCTGGTATCATGCCACCAAGCTTTGCTTTGACGGAGTCGATCTTTCGGACGAGCTTGATCTTGCGTGGATTCGACTTGACATCTATTACGTCGGGGAAGGCGAGCTATCCTCGGATGCGGAGCCATACGCTTCGATCCCGGTATACGTCTTGAAGTCCGAGCTTGCCTGACCGATCTATATGAGAGGCTTTTATGCAGACTTATTCTTGTACCCCTAAGGGACAGAATTCTCGCGCACTCACCCTCCTTTGTATCCTTTCCCTGCTTCTACTTATTTCGTCAGTCCTTCTGATCTGCAACGTCGGGATCCTGCTTCTGAATCAGACGCTGTTCCTCGTTTTTTCGGCGGCGCTCGTTTGGCTCATCATCAAGTATTTCGTTACCTCGTATACCTATAGCGTTACCTTGATGGAGACAAACCCCTGCCTTGTCGTTACCAAAAATCAGGGGCGTCGAACCACCCCCGTCTATCACGGAGAGCTTTCCAACCTCGTTGAGCTTTACGAGTACGGCAAAAACGGCGAGGAAAACCCGAGACAGCTTTGCGTTGAAAACCGCTATTCGTTTTTCGTTTCGATCCGCCCCGAACGCCGACAGACCCTGTATTTTCTCATGAAGGACGGCTCGTGCGTTTCGATCTCCCTTGAATGTGACGACGCCTTTCTGAGGGTCCTTCGCGAGACGCTTGCATACCTTCGCACGCATACGGCGGAGACCGAGTTGGCGAGTGAGCAGGAGAGAGCCGAGGCGTAAGCACTTTCTCCTAAGGGGCTGTCACATTTGACGAGACCGAAAAAATCCGAAGGATCAAACCAAAAGGAATTCCACATAGTAAAAGAACTTACTTTGTGAATCCTTTAAGGTGGAAATCCTTCGGATTTCTTCATTTTATCTCGGATTTTTTCTACCGCCGTTTGCTCCCTCTCGGAGTATGTGTGCCGAGGCGTAAACACTTTCTCCTAAAACCAAAGAAGCTACCGCATGTCGGTAGCTTCTTTTTTTATTTTTCGTTCTTTCTATAGTTGAGCAAAAGGATTCCGGATGAAACGAGAGCGAGCGAGAGAACGAGATTTATGGGTGAAACGTGGGAGCTTTCGCTTAGCATCAGGCTCGATAGGATCACGCCGAATACCGGAGTCGTGAAATGATAGATCGTAACCCTTGAAACGGGATTGTGCTGCAAAAGCATTCCCCAGAGCGAGTAGGCGGCGGCGGAAAGCAGCGCCAGATAAAGGAGTACGCCGACGGCGGCAATGCTTGAGATTTGAATTCGTCCCCCGAGGGCAAGCCCGATGACGACCATCAGAAGTCCGCCGACGATGAACTGATAGCCGCTCAGAACAACAGGGTGCTCGTACCTCGAAAAGCGCTTGATCAAAACGGTCGAGAAGCCGTATGCAACGGCAGAAAAGAGAACAAAGCCGTCCCCAAGGAGGTTCATCGTCAGGGTAAGTCCGCGAAGGTTTACGAAAACGATGCCCGCAAAGCCGAGCGCGCAGGCAAGGAGCTTTTTCGGCGTCAGCTTTTCCGCACGGAAGATCAGACCCGCGATCAAAAGCGAGAAAAATGCGCTTGAGCCGCTTCCGATCGTTCCCTTAACGCCGGTCGTGTTTGCAAGCCCGACGTAGAAAAACAGGTATTGCAAAACCGTCTGAAAGAGCGAAACGACGGCAATTTTCCCGAAATTTTCCTTTTTCGGAAAAAGGAACCGACGGTAGGCGATGCTGTAGATCAAAACCGTCAGAAGCCCGGCTAAAGCAAAACGGATGCCGGCAAAGAGGATCGTTGACGGCACGTCGCGCTCGCTTAGCATCAGCTCGTACCCGAGCTTGATAAAGGGGGTCGCGCTTCCCCAGAGCGCACAGCAGAAGATCGCGATCGCCGCAACGACGGGCGTGCGGGTGAGAAGGGGTGCTTTTGGATGATTCATGTCTTACGTCCTTGTCTAAAAAATGAGATCAGAGATCGCCTTCCTTGAAGGGTGCGCATCCTCTGAATCGGCTCCACCGTCGGCTTGCCGCAAGGCAAAGGATGACGCCGCCAAGCGAGAGGATGGACCATGTGAGGATCGTCGTCTCCCAGCCGTGCGAATCGGCAAGCGCGGCAAAGCCGTAGGTCGAGACCGAGGCGCCGATATAGGTGCAGGAATTGAGAAGCCCCGAAAGCCCCGAGACGATCCCGAAAAAGGCAAAATGCCTCGGAACGAAGGAGATCAGAAGAAGATTGATGCCGTGCATACATCCGATAACGAGCGCCATCATGACGGCGGAAAGAACGATCGCACCCCCCTGCCGCACCGTCAAAAGGAGAACGAGGGAAGCAAGCGCCGAGGTAAGGAAAAACACGGCGGCGCAAAGCGTTTCGTGATGGATCAGACGTCTGTAGATAACGCTAACGATCGAAAAGCAGAAGATGCTGAAGATCGCAGGGATCACGGCAAGAAGGATCGCGTTCTCCTCCGAGACCCCGAAGCTCTCAAGAAGAAAGGAGGGCATCCAGTTGGTTACGCCGTCGCGGAGCATCCCCTGCAAAACGATGCTGAGCATGATCAAAACGATTGGAAGATACGAGAAGCCCGGAAGACGGCGGTTTGGCTTTTTGGCTAAGCTCTCTTTTGAGAGGGACGCCTTTGTATCCGCAAAGAGACGGGGGGAGCAGAGAAGCCAAACGGCAAGCGTTACGGCACCGAGCAGGGCGGAGAGCAAAAGCACGGTTCTCCAAGACGAGACCCTGAGCAAAAGAGGGCAGAGGGTGTAGAGCATGACCGTTGCAAACGAGGAGCCCCAGCAAACGCGCACGACCGCATAGCTGTATTCGCCCTCGGTAAGCGTGTTTGACATCAGCGCGATCATCGGCGGCCAGAGCATGGCGTGTGCAAGCCCGTTGAGGGTCCAGATGACCGTCATCAGAGGAACCGAGTCTGCAAGGTACATCGCGAGGTTCGATGCAATGGCAAGGCAAAGCCCACCCGTGAGCAGGATCCTTGGGGAGATGAGATCTCCGAGCCGCCCGCTCAGAAGCTGACCGACGCCGTAGGAAACCGTCATGGCGGTAAGAACGGCGGCAAGCGCCGTTTTGGGAAGCGACAGATCCTCGCAAACCGCAACGGTCATGACGGCAAAATTGATACGCATGGTATAGCTCGCAAAATAAACGAGCATGAAAACGAAAGCGATTCCTTTCGTGCGTGTGGCAATTTTTTGTTTTTCCACCTGCTTGTGCCTCCGTAAGTCTTGACCCACTGTTTTCGATTGGCGTGACTTCCATTTTAGCACAGTCTTGCACGAAAAGCAAGACGTAAACAGAGAAAAGGGGCTTTTGCAAGACGATTTTCTCTTGCAAAAGCCCCTTTTGGCAAGTAGGATCAGTACATACCGCCCATACCGCCGCCCATACCGCCTGCGGCGGGAGCAGCTGCGGCGGCAGGCTCCTTCTTATCCGAAACGACAGCCTCGGTCGTCAGGACGGTTGCGGCAACCGATGCGGCATTCTGAAGTGCCGAGCGAGTTACCTTGGTCGGGTCAACGATGCCGACCTCGAGCATATCGACGTAGCTCTCGTTGTAGGCGTCAAAGCCGTAGCCAACCTTGCCGCTCGTCTTGACCTTGTCAAGAATGACCGAGCCGTCAAGCCCTGCGTTATCGGCGATCTGGCGAAGCGGAGCCTCAAGGGCACGCATCACGAGCGCAACGCCGGTCTTCTCGTCGCCCTCAAGCTCTGCGAGAAGCTTCTCGACGGCGGGAATTGCATTGATATAAGCGGTTCCGCCACCTGCAACGATGCCCTCCTCAACGGCGGCCTTGGTTGCGTTCAGGGCGTCCTCAATGCGGAGCTTCTTCTCCTTCATCTCGGTCTCGGTTGCGGCACCGACCTTAATGACGGCAACGCCGCCTGCGAGCTTTGCAAGACGCTCCTGGAGCTTCTCGCGGTCGAAATCCGAGGTCGTCGTCTCGATTGCGGCGCGGATCTGCCCGACTCTCGCCTTGATCTCGGCGGGATCACCCGCACCGTCAACGATGATGGTGTTCTCCTTGTTGATCTTGATCTGTCTTGCGCGGCCGAGCTGTGCAACGGTGGCATCCTTCAGATCAAGACCGAGCTCCTCGGTGATCACGGTACCGCCCGTCAGGATGGCGATATCGCGGAGCATCTCCTTGCGGCGGTCGCCAAAACCGGGAGCCTTGACGGCAACGCAGGTGAAGACGCCGCGAAGCTTGTTCAGAACGATGGTCGTCAAAGCCTCGCCCTCAACGTCCTCGGCGATCACGAGCAGCTTCTTGCCCGACTGAACGATCTGCTCAAGCAGAGGAAGCAGATCCTGGATGTTCGAAACCTTCTTATCGGTGATAAGGATGAGAGCATCGTCAAGGACGGCCACCATCTTATCGGTGGCGGTGCACATATAGGGCGAGAGGTATCCGCGGTCAAACTGCATACCCTCAACTACCTCACTATAGGTCTCTGCGCTCTTGGACTCCTCAACGGTGATAACACCGTCTGCAGTCACCTTATCCATAGCATCGGCAATAAGCTTACC
>JAFYMH010000052.1 GCA_017556685.1 Clostridia bacterium
CGCGCGAGATTGCCGAGCCCCCGGTTATCGGCACCAACAAAAGGCGATCCCCCTCGCGGGGGTCGCCTTTTGTTCGTACTATAGCGCAAAGGCGAGAACCCTCCCCGACCGCGCGGAGCGCGTCGGGGAATGCATCTCGCGCATCCGACAAAGCCCCCCTTTTCCACACCGTCCGCGCGAGATTGCCGAACCCGGTTTCCCCTTGCCTCGGGGACAGAAAAAAGAAAAGGGGCTGCCTTAGCGCGACTTGCACTTAAGACAGTCCCTTTTGATTATCAGTCGATCAGGTCTCGGGAGGGTTGATCTCGCTCCAGAAGTTCGAGAAGCTCTTCCAAACGGCCTGGTGCTGGGTGGTCAGCTCGTAATCGGGCTGAACGACGTACACGACGACAACGACGGCAACGAAGATCACGCCGATGATCGTCGTCATCTTTCCGAGCCAACGGTCAACGCGCTTTCCCTGCTCCTTACCGAAGAAGGTCTCGGCGCCGCCCGCGATGGTACCCGAAAGGCCGTGCGACTTACCGTGCTGCATCAGAACGGCAACCACCAGGAACAAGCCCATCAGAAGAAGGGCGATCGGACAAATATAATTAACGAAAAGGGTCATGAAAGTCATGGGAACAGATCCTCCAAGCGATATTCTTACGCACACGGCGTAACGCTATTATAAGCATGATAAGTTATTGTAGCACATTTTGGGCAAAATTGCAAGAGTCTTAGAAAATTTTTTGCTCAAACGGCGGAAAGTTATTTTTTCGCCGCGCTTTTGAGGTGCGCCGCAAACACCGCGTCGCAAACGGCAGGCTCAAAGCGCCGAACGGCGATCAGGCGCGCTCCGATCGCGCGAAGGTTTGCGGCATCGGGAAGCGGAAGCTCGGAGAATTCGGTTGCGTTGATCTGCCCCGAGCGGCTGATGAGCCGCACGTAGCGGTCGTAAAGGGTGGTGGACAGGACCGCGTAAAGCCCGACGAGGAAAGAGGCGTCCATCTCCTCGCCAGAGGTATCGATGTAGTTGAGCTTGTTATGGGTGCTGACGTAACGGTAACCCGGCGCCTGCGACGCCATGTAGGGGGCGCAAACGAGGCGGCGCTTGTCCGATTTGGCAGGAAAGCGCTTGACGAGGATCATGTTGCGGTTCGGCTGAATGAGCGAGGGGATCGAGGGGGCAAGGTACTGCCCCTCCATTTTCGGGACCGGGAAGATCACGCGCCCATCCTCAAGCGAGCGCGGATGGATCAGGGGAACGACTCCGCGCCCCGGAGCATCCCGCAGCAGCTCCGGGTAGCGCGAGGGCAGCGTCAGACCGGTTTTCATTTTGAGCCCAAAGCTCGAGAAGCGGCAGGGGAAGCGCCCGATCGCCTCGAGCACACGAAGATCCCCCGCATCCGACAGAAGCAGAAGGCTTGCGTCGGCGCGCACGAGAAAATCGTACCGCAGGGGCGGAAGCGCCGTCGGCGCCGCATCCGAGTCCTCGTCTGCCGAGGTCGTCACGGTGATCGCCTCCCCCGGCTCCTCGGTCCTTTTCACCGAGAGCAGGAAGCTCTTCTTCACGCCCTTCTCGTTTGCGAAAAGATGGATCAAAGTGACCCTTGTCTCCGCAAACAGCGATGCGCGCAGGCGCGAGAGCGAAACGCTGCTGGCAAAGGCGGTCGGAAGCAGCATCGAAAGCTGCCCGTCGTCGGCAAGGCAAAGCGCCGCCGCCGCCACGAACAGGTATGCGAGATCGACCGTGGGGGTGGTGATCAGATCCTTGGCAGAAAGCGCCTCGGGCGAGTCCTTTGCAACGAGTCCGCGCGGCGGATTCATCACGATGCAGTCAAAGCGCTCGCCGTCGCCCGAGTGCAAAAGGAAGTTCTCCTCGCGCACCTCATAGGTCACCTTGACCCCCCATTCGCGGCGCGCACGCCGACGCAGGCGCTCGAGGTTGTTTTTCAGCATGGGGAGATAGCTCGAGTCGTTTTCATAACAGACGAGGCGCACCGAAAGCGCGGCTCTTCCTCGGCAGATCGCCACAAGGAGCGCCGCCGAGAGGATCCCCGTCCCGGCGCCCGGGTCGAGCACCGTCAGCTCGTTCTTTCTCTCCTCAAAACGGAAGGATCGCGCAAGCTGCGCCGCCGCTCCGCGCTTGGTAAAGAATCTCCCGATCCGCACGTTGTCGGACGCGCACCTCTCGCGCACGAGCTTTCGCGTATTACGCCATGCCATAGCCAGCATTTCTTGCTCCCCCTTTTTCTCTACCGCGACAAAATTCGCTCTGCCCTGTATTATCATTTGATATTGTAACACATCCCGCGTGTCAAATCAAGACGAAAAACGAGATTCTTTCAGAATCTTCTTGCACCGCAAGCTCATCTGTGCTATAATAAAGGAAAATACCGATATCCGACCCGAAAGGAGACCTCATGAACGAGCTGTCCACGCGAAGCGAGATCCGCGTTCTGCATCTCGGAGACGTGTTTCTCGGAAGCCCCTTCCTCTCCCCCACGCCCGAAAAGAGCGCCGAGCGGCGGCGCGCCCAGAGCGAGGCGATGACCAGGCTTTTCCGCTATATCCGCGAGCAGGAGGTTTCGCTCGTTCTTTTCACGGGAAATCTTTTTGACGAGGTCGACCTTACCGACGAGAGCGCAAGCTATCTGATCCGCTCGATGAGCGCAGAGAGGGCTTGCCGCTTCGTGATCCTGCCGGGTCCTGCCGACCCCTACCGCGAGGGGTGCTTTTACGCATCGGGCAGGCTTCCCGAGAACGTTACCGTCGCACGAGAGCCGAGCCAAAGGCTCTTCTTTGAGGATCTTGGGATCGCGATCTGGTGCTCTGCCGTAACCGACCCCGAGGCTCCCGATTCGCCTCTTCAGAGTTGCGAGCGCATGGGGGACGAGCTCGTCCTTCTCGGACAATACCGAAAAGAGGCGCCGAGCGACGGCGAGCTTTCGGCATCGGGCGCCGACTATATCGCTCTGTCGGGGCGCGCCTGCCCCGATCTGCGCGCGGTCGATGGCGCGTGGTGCGCCTACAGCGGATCCCCCGAGAGCCGCTCCTTTGAGGACGAGGGGGTCGGGGGCGCAAATCTTCTGATCGTCTCCTCGGAGGGCGGCACGCGAAAGCTCTACGTCAAGCGCCTTGAGCTTGGCGTCTGCCGTTGCCTTTCCCGCGAGATCAACGTCACCGACATGAAAAGCGACTCGGACCTGATCACCGCCGTTACGCGCGTGGTACGCGACAACAACCTCGGGCGAAGCGCCGTGCTTCGCATCGTTCTGAAGGGAAGCACGAGGGCGGGCTTCCGTATTCCTCAGAAATTCGACAGCTCCTCATTTGGGCTTCTCGCCTTCTCGCTCGTCAATCTGACGACCCCGATACTCGACCCCTCGCTTCGGCGCGACATGAGTCCGCGCGGCGAGCTTTACCGCCTGCTCGAGCCGAGGATCGAAAGCGGAAGCGATACCGAGCGCGCCGCCGCCGCAAGAGCCTTGACGATCGGAATGGCCGCCCTTGAGGGAAAGGACATCGACAACCTCTGATGCCAAAGTCATGCGGCATCTGTCAAAACAAAAAAGCCTGTCTTTCACCATCCGTGAGAGACAGGCTCGACTTAAAGGGGCGGTTTTTCGCATCGCACGAGCTGTGAGAGAAGGATTGCCAAAAGGATGATCGCACAGCCGATAAGCTCGGCGGCATTCATGCTCTCGCCGAGCAGAAGCGCGCCTCCGACGGCGCCGAAGACCGATTCAAGGGACATGAGCATTGACGCGAGCGTCGGCTCGACCCTTGCCTGCCCAAGCACCTGAAGCGTAAAGGCAACGCCCGAGGAGAGGATACCGAGATAAAGAAGCTCAGGAAGTCCCCCGAGCACGCCTGCAAGCGAGACCTCTTCAAAAAGGAGCATCGGCAGGATGCCGAGCACCCCCGCCACCGCGAACTGGATCATCGAAAGCGTGATGCCGTCGCATCGGTCGGCATACCGATCGACCGTCAGGATATGGAAGGAATAGACGATCGCGCAAAGGAAAACGAGCGCGTCGCCAAAATAGAAAACGAGTCTTGCCGAGCCGATCGCCGAAAAGAGCGCAGACACCGATCCGATCCCGTCGGATGCGGGAGACGATCCAACCACCGTCAGAAGATACGCGCCGCCGAGCGCGGCGAGCACGCAGAGCCATGCCCCGAGCGGCACGCGCCGACCGAGAAAAACGCCGAGCGTAGGGACGATCACGATATACAGCGCCGTTATGAAGGCGGCGCATCCGACCTCGCTTTCGGTGAGCCCAATCTGCTGCGCAAGGCTTGCGGCGAAAAGGAGCAGTCCGCAAAGGACGCCGCCTCTTAACTCGGCAGGCGAGACCGAAAGCCGCAGCGTCCGTCCGCCCTTGCCCGAAAGGAGCGAGCGGACGAGCGCGAGCAGAAGGAGAAAGCCCGCTCCGAGCAGAAAGCGCAGACAGTTGCAGGTGATCGGTCCCATATGCGCGAGCATCTGCTTTTGCGCGGTGAAGGCGAGCCCCCAGATAAGCGAGGCAAGGGTCAGTATCCCGACGCCGCCGATCCGTCTTGCATTCCGATTCAATCGCTTCCCTCCTTTCCGAGAAAAAGAAAAACGGCACCTCCGACGGAAGTACCGTTCTGGTGGAGACAACTGGACTCGAACCAGTGACCCCTTGCATGTCAAGCAAGTACTCTAACCAACTGAGCTATGCCTCCAGAATTTCACGCCACACACCACCCGAAAGGATGGTGGAGACAACAGGACTCGAACCTGTGACCCCTTGCATGTGAAGCAAGTGCTCTAACCAACTGAGCTATGCCTCCGCGTGACGAATGATATTTTAGCACATCCTTTTCGAAAATGCAATAGGGAAACGCAAATTTTTTCAAAAAACTTTTTCGTGCCGTCGAAACCAAGAGAAGGGGGGGAAAGCGGTGCACTATCAAACAGACACGGATAAGCTTACGATCCACGTGCGCGAGCTGATCTCGCTCGCACTCGGCGAGCTCGACGGCTTTGAGGAGTCCGCGCTCTATCCGAGCGTCCCTGCCAAGGCGTCCGGCTCCTTGGCCTCGCCGATCTCGGGCGAGCTTTCTGAGGGTGGGCTCGTCTGGCAGCTCTTTGCCGACGTTCCCCACAGGGGAAGCACCGTCACCCTGACGGTTGCAACCGACGGCGCCGCCCCCTCGCGCCGACTCATTCGCCGTGCGCGCGGCGAGGGCTTCCTTTACGCGTATCTGCTCTCTCTGTCCGACGAGAGTCTCACCCCCTCGATCGAGCTCTCTTACCTTTCCCCCGACGGACAAGTGACGAAAACGAGCGAGACCCCCTCGCGCTCTGCCCTTCTTCGCTTTGCAAGGCGCACCCTCTCGCTCGCCTCGGAAAGAGGGGCGGCAGAGATCGAGCGCGTCACAAAGCGCCTTCCGACGATGGCGGGCGTTCGCTTTCCGCATAAGGAGCTTCGAGAGGGACAAAACGAGCTGATCTCGGCGTGCTACCGCACCATCCGACGGGGCGAGCGGCTTTACGCCTCGGCGCCCACAGGCATCGGAAAAACCATATCCACGCTCTTCCCCGCCGTTCGCGCGATGGGAGAGGGGGCGTGTGAAAAGATCTTTTATCTGACCGCAAAAGCAACGACCGCGCTCGCCGCCGCCGAGGCGGTAAAACAGCTCTCAAGTGCCGGTGCATCGCTTCGTGCGCTTCTGCTCTCCTCGCGGGAGCGGATCTGCCAAAACGGTCTTGCCTGCAGAGATCTTCGCGGAGAGGGATGCCCCCTTTCATCAGGCGCCCCCTCGCGCGAGGAGAAGGCGGCGCGGGAGCTCTTTGCCGAGGGGAAAACGATCGTTGACGCCGAGGAGCTTCGCAGGATCGGACGGGAAAAGCGGCTCTGCCCCTACGGGCTTTCGCTTGCCTACGCAACGCTGTGCGACGTCGTCATCTGCGACTACAATTATCTTTTCGACCCGAGGGTCGCCTTATCCCGCTTCTTCTCCGAGCCAAATCCCGCCTATTGCTTTCTCGTCGACGAGGCGCACAACCTGGTCGAGCGCTCGCGCGAGCTCTATTCCCTTACGCTTTCCCCCGAGACCTTTGCGCCTTATCTTGAATTTTTTGAAAAAACCCCTGCCATTGGCGCGGCATACCGCGACTTCAAAGAAAAAATGCGCGGGATCCTTCTCCCCCTTGTCAAGGATGACTGTGCGCTCCGCGACGGAGTCCTCTGCGGCTTCGTATCGCAAAGGGAGATGCCATCGGGGCTTGACGACGCTCTCCTTGACCTTCTTTCGGCGGCAGAGGATCTTCTTGCCAAACGCGAGCTTACGCGCCTTGCCGCGGCAGAGCTGACGCGCTTTACCTATGAGCTGCGCGACCTTGCGGGGCGCCTTTCGCTCTACTCGTCAAGGTATACCTCCTTTATTTTGCGCGAGGGGGATGCTCTGACCTACCGCGCCCTCTGCCTTGATCCGAGCGAGATCCTGGCAAGCAGGCTTTCGCTTGGCGGCTCTGCCGTGCTCTTCTCGGCAACCCTTTCCCCGACCGACTATTATAAGACCGTGCTCGGCGGATCCTATACCGACGCGACCCTTGATCTTCCCTCTCCCTTTGATCCCGAGCATCTTTGCGTTGCGATCCTTGACGGAATCAGCACGCGCTACCTTGACCGCGAGGCGTCGCTTACCGCCGTTGCCCGCGCGATTTTGACCGCGGTAAAGGCAAAGCCCGGGAACTATCTCGTCTTCTGCCCGTCCTTTGCTTATCTTGAAGCGCTCTCGGGCGCGATCTCCCGTCTTGCTCCGCGCCTTCCTCTGGTAAAGCAGGAGAGGCAGATGACGGCATCGGCAAGGAGCGCCTTCCTCTCGCGCTTTTCGGAGGACAACCGCAGTGCTCTGATCGGGCTTGCGGTGCTCGGAGGGATCTTCGGCGAGGGGATCGACCTCATCGGGCGGCGCCTGATCGGCTCGGTCGTCATCGGCGTCGGGCTTCCTCAGCCAAGTCCCGAGCGCGAGGCGATCTCGGCTTATTTTGAGGATAAGCTCGAATCGGGGCGGGAATACGCCTACCATTATCCCGGCATGAACCGCGTTCTGCAGGCGGCGGGACGGGTCATCCGCCGCGAGGACGACCGAGGGATCATCCTTCTGATCGACGACCGCTACGGCGAGCCGCTTTACCGCGAGATGATCCCCCGGCATTGGCGTTCGCTGAAATACGTCGGGGATCTGCCGTCGCTTGCGCATCTGCTCAATCGCTTCTGGAAGCGGGACTGAGCTGCAACGCTTGATAAAAGCGCCTCGAATGCGAGCTCGCATTCGAGGCGCTTTTTGTAATCAGTGTCCTACGACGAAATTGATGAACTGCTCGATCGTGAAGTTTCTCCAATCTCCGCCGCCCGCAAGAGCCGACCAAGCGTCGAGCTTCGTCTGCGCCTCGGAAGAGATATTGAGGATACCGCAGCTCATCAAGGTGCCAATCTTCGCATTTTGAAGCGCCGACGTTGCCTCGTCGGGAACGGTACTGAGCTCGATCGCCTTTCTCGATGCGAGATCTCCGCCGAGCAGGGCAAGGAAGCCGCTCGAAAGCTGCTCCTCGGTGAAGATATCTCCGAGCGTCAGATGCTCAAGCGTTGCGTTGAGGGTTTCGAAGGTCGCGTTGCAGATCTTGTTGATGATCGGAGTGACCTCCTTGGTGCCGTCATACCAGGTGCCGCCGTCGTTTGTGTAGCCGAGCAGCTCGCCGATCCGGGCGCTCTCAAGCTTGCTTGAAAGCCCGCCGATCTTCTCGGAGGCAAGCGAGCCCATGATGCCGCCGACCTTTTCGGCGTCTGCATCAGAGGACTCGTACCAGTCGCTTCCGTCATAGTAGTAGCCGAGGGCATCCCCAAGCGTAACCTTGTTCATCGCCGCAGAAACGGTATCGACTTGGCTCATATCGGCAACCGTCAATCCCGCGAACGCCGCCATTATGCCGCTTGCCTTGACGTTCTCAGAGGAGTCTTCCTC
>JAFYMH010000053.1 GCA_017556685.1 Clostridia bacterium
CGATCGTTGAGCCCGCCTTGAGCTCGCCTCTTTTTTCTGCGGAAAGGATCATTTCAAGCGCCACGCGATCCTTTGCGCTCCCGGCAGGGTTCGCACATTCAAGCTTCCCGAGAAGGGGGCGCTCGAGAGCATAGGCAGTCTCAATAC
The DNA here is from genome assembly GCA_017556685.1 of Clostridia bacterium. Taxonomy (GTDB): domain Bacteria; phylum Bacillota; class Clostridia; order Oscillospirales; family CAG-272; genus UBA1740. Next base: position 148 of record JAFYMH010000053.1, read on the forward strand.
CGGAGAGGCGGAGCAGGGGAGTCCCCCCGATCAGCTCGGTGACCGAATCAAAGATGCGCATATTCGTTACTCCTCGTTCATTTTTCGTACTAATGATAGCACAAGAGGGGGCGATTCGTCAAGTTGAATTCTCCGAAAGGGGCGCAAATCGATGAAATCTGTTGACAGAACCGATAAAGTATATTATAATCATAGTACTATGTGTAGGGAAAGGGGATTGGCATGAGAATCACGCAGGAATCGGATTACGCGCTTCGCATCGTAACGGCGCTTGCCGCACGCGAGGGGGTCGCTGACGCCAAAAGCCTTTCCGAGGAGACCTCGGTCTCCCTTCGCTTTGCTCTTAAAATTCTGCACAAGCTCGTTACCGGCGGCATCGTTCGCTCCTTTAAGGGGGTCAACGGCGGATATTCCCTTGCTCTCCCTGCAAGCGAGATCACGATGAAGGACGTGATCGAGCTGATCGACGGACCGATCTCGATCTGTCGGTGCCTGACCGAGGACGAGGTCTGTACGCAGAGCGCGGACAAGCGGGAGTGTCTCTTTCATCGCATCTTCTCGGGCGTGAGCGCGAGCGTTGCCGTTAAGCTTGGCAGGATCCGTATCTCGGATATCGTCTCGCCTGACCAAGCCTTCTTTACTCTGCTTCGCGAGCTTGGAGTCTGACGCCGTGAGTCTTACGTCCAAAATGCAGGTCATACCGCTTGAAAATGGCCGTTTCCTTCACTACTATCCGACCGATCGCTTCAAGACCGAGATCCTGTCGGTGCGCTTCGTTCTTCCCGTAACCGAGGGGTGCGCCGCCGCCGACTCGCTTTTTCCGGCATTGCTTGCAAAGGGGTGCCGCGCTTACCCAAGCGAGCGAGAGCTCTCCCGCCGTCTTGACGAGCTGTACGGAACCGATTTTGCCTATTCGATCGACCGCGCGGGCGACCGCCTGACGGTTTCCTTTACGGTGGATTATCTCAGTGGGAAATACGTGCCGAAGGGGCTCGATCTCTTGTCTGAGGTCATCTCCCTGCTCGGCTCGATCATCGGTGAGCCGCTTGCCGACCCGGTCGAGGGCTTTTCCGCGGAGCTGACCCGACTTGAGGTCGCGGCGCAGCTCGACCGCTTCCGTTCGATCAAAAACCATAAATCGCGATACGCAGGGCATCGCGCGCGAGAGCTTCTGCGCGACAAGAGCCGCTATGACGTGCCGATTTACGGAACCGAAAAGGAGCTTTCCGAGATCACCCCGACCCTCCTTTACGAGAGGTATCTTCATATGCTCGGCGCCTCCGAGGTGCATTTCTATTACGTTGGCAGGGAGACCCCCCTTCGCCTTTCTTCCTTGCTTAGCTCTCTCCCCTTCGCATCAAGACCCTGCGCGGCATCCCCCCTGATCCCCATCCGTCCCCGCGCCGCAAGGATACGGCGCGTCACCGAGACGACCGACGGAACGCAGAGCGTCCTTGTCCTTGGCTATCGCAACTCGATCTCGATCTCCGAGCCCGACTCGGAGCTCTTTCCTCTTTTCATTGAGGTTCTGTCCGAATCTCCGATCTCCAAGCTTTTCATGTCGGTCCGCGAAAAGAAGGGGCTTTGCTATTCGGTGCATGCCGTCTCTTCTCTTGCAAGCGGGATCATGCTGATCTCGGCAGGGATCGACCGCGAGAAGAAGGACGAGGCGGAGCGGGCGATCCGCGCCGAGCTTCGGAGATGCCGTCAGGCAATGATCAGCGAAAGCGAGCTTGCCTGCGCAAAGGAATCGCTCATCAACGCTTACTATACCTTGATGGATTCGCCTCTTGAGATCGACGCCTTTTATGCGCGTTGCGATCTGACGGGGATGTGCATCTCGCTTGAGGATCGGATCGCGGCGGTGCGAATGGCAGATGCAAGCGATATTGCGCGCCTTGCCTCGCGCCTTTCGCTTGATACCGTCTTTTTCCTTGCCGCAGGGGAGGGAGGTGCTTCGGATGCCGTTTGAGACGCGTGAGTTCCCCGAGCTTGATGAGCGTTATCTCTACCAAAAGCTTGAGGGAGGCCCCGAGCTTTACCTGATCCCAAAGGAAAGAAGTCAGACCTACGTGCTTTTGCAGGTCCCCTTTGGATCGCTTGACAGCACCTACCGTATTGGCAAGCGCCTTCGCCGTACCTTGCCCGGAACGGCGCATTTCCTTGAGCATAAGCTCTTTGCCAACGAGGATGGGCATGATTCCATCGAGCTGCTCGGTCGGCTTGGTGCAAGCGGGAACGCCTATACCTCGACGACCACCACCTGCTATCTCTTTTCCTGCCGCGAGAATCTCGAGGCGGCGCTCGAGGAGCTTTTCCGCTTCGTCTCCGAGCCCTACTTTACCGAGGAGAATATCGCCTCGGAAAAGAGCGTGATCGAGCAGGAGATCGCCATGTACGACGATTCCCCCTCAAGCGCGCTTTACTATCTTGCGATCCGCGCCATGTACGAGAGACATCCGATCCGCGATAAGGTCTGCGGAAGCAAATCGAGCATCGCCCCTCTTGATGCAAAGCGCCTATTTGAGGCGTACAGGGCGTTTTACCATCCCTCGCGCTTTCGCCTCTTTATTTCGGGTCGCTTTGATCCAAAGGCGATCGAGGAGATCGCCTCGCGCTATGCGTCGGGGGCTCCCTCGCCCCTTCTTGTGCGCGAGTCCGAGCGCGTGATAGAGGATTCCTATCCGAAAAAGCAAAGCGTCTTGCGCCGTATGCGTCTGCATCGACCGCTTTACGCCCTCGGTATCAAATACGAGGTGTCCGCGTCAAGCCCGATTCAAAGAGCGCGCGAAACGATCGCGCGTGATCTCACCGTCTCGGCGTTGCTTGGAAAATCCGGCGCTCTTTACGGCTCGCTTTACGACAGAGGGCTTGTGAACGCCCCCTCCGCGAGCACCGTGGAGTCGCTTCCCACCGCCTCCTATCTTCTGATCTGGGGCGAGAGCGATCAGCCCGACGTCGTGCTTGACGAGATCACCTCGGCGCTTGCCAATGCGGTAGAACACGGCGTATCAAAGGTGGATTTCGAGCGCATGAGGCGCGTTGCCTATTCCGATTTCCTCGCCTCGCTTGATAGCACCGAGGAGCTTGCCGAGGGCTTTGCCTCCTCGGTTGCCGACGGCATTGATCTCTTTACCTACGGGCGTCTGATTTCCGAGATCGACCATCGCTTTGCAAGCGAGCTGATTGCTCGGGATTTCGACCCGAGGCGCATCGTGCGCGCCAAGCTTTTGCCTAAGAAATAACCATAGGAGCTTTTTATGACTGAACGGATCACAACCATTTCCTTCCCGGGGCTCGGGATCGATAGCTTTAACGTCGGGAGCGTCGCCTTTTCGGTGTTCGGGCGCAACATCGCCTGGTATGCGCTCATTATCACCTTTGGGATCGTTTGCGCCTTTGCGTACATCTGGTGGCGTTGCCGCGAGATCGACGTCAACTTCGACAAGCTGATCGACATCGGACTTCCGACCGTTTTCTTCGGCATCCTCGGCGCAAGACTCTTTTACGTCCTGACAACGCTCAGGGAAGGGGGATACGAAAGCATCGTTGACGTCTTTGCCATCTGGGAGGGCGGTCTTGCGATCTACGGAGGGCTGATTGCAGGCGCCCTGACGGTTATCGTCATGACCCGCCTTAAGAGAGTTCCCTTCATGAAATTCGCTGACTGTGCCTGCCCGTCGCTCGTTCTGGCGCAGGCGATCGGCCGCTGGGGGAACTTTATGAACGGAGAGGCGTTCGGTGCCGAAACCGATATCTTCTGCCGCATGGGGATCCGTAACGTCTTGACCGGCTTTCAGACGATCTACGTCCATCCGACCTTCCTTTACGAGTCGCTTTGGAATATCCTCGGCTTTACGCTTATCAACCTCTTTTACAGGCACAGAAAGTACGACGGGCAGATCTTCCACCTCACCTTCGCATGGTACGGCTTTGGAAGAATGTTCATCGAGATCCTTCGCTCGGATAGCCTTTATATCTCCTCGCATCACGCATGGTATACCAAGATCTCGGTGCTGATCGGCTTCGGATTCTTCGTCGGCTGCACCGCCTATATGATCTACAAGCTTCTTAGAATTCGTCATGGAAAGGAACAGGGAAGATAAAATGAGCGCAAAACTGATCAGTGGAAAGCAGCTTTCCCTTGAGCTTCGGGAAAAGCTGAAAAAGGATGCCGAGGCGTTTACCCGAGAGAGCGGGATCACCCCGGGTCTTGCCGTCATCATCGTCGGTACAGACCCCGCCTCAACCGTTTACGTGCGCAATAAGCACCGCGCGTGCCTTGAGCTCGGATATTATTCCGAGGTGCACGAGCTCCCCGAGGAAACGACCGAAAAGGAGCTTCTTTCGCTCATCGCGAGCCTCAACGAAAAGGAAACGATCCACGGAATTCTCGTTCAGCTTCCTCTGCCGAAGCAGATCAGTGAGGAGAGCGTGATCCGCGCGATCCGCCCCGAAAAGGACGTTGATGCCTTCCATCCCGAAAACGTCGGACGTATCCTGCTCGGAAACTATCGCTTTTTGCCCTGCACGCCTGCCGGTGTCATGGAGCTGCTTGCCTCGGCTGGAGTCGATCCTAAAGGCAAGGAATGCGTCGTCGTCGGCAGAAGCAATATCGTTGGCAAGCCCCAGGCGCTTTTGCTCCTTGAAAAGAACGGAACCGTCACCGTCTGCCATTCGAGAACCGCCAACCTCAAAGAGCATACCCTTTGCGCCGACATTCTCGTCGTTGCGATCGGACGGCCCGAGTTTATTACACCCGATATGATCAAGCCGGGCGCCGTCGTCATTGACGTCGGCATCAACCGTACGCCCGACGGAAAGCTCGTCGGCGACGTTGCTGCGGGTGCCTCTGAGGTCGCAAGCGCCATCACGCCGGTTCCCGGGGGCGTCGGACCGATGACGATCACCATGCTGATGAAAAATACCCTCGAGGCGGCTCGCATTTTTGCCGAGCGCCGCGCCTGAAAATAAATTACACGCAAATAGTGAAAATCTCTTGACAAAAAACACCAAGGCGTGTATAATATAAAAGAATGAGATGTAAATCTCCTTGCAGAGCGAAGGGAGGGATAATAGATGGCAGAAATCAGAGTGAAAGAGAACGAGACGATCGACAGCGCGCTGCGTCGTTTTAAGCGCTCTTGCGCAAAGTCGGGTAAGCTTGCAGAGCTCCGTAAGAGAGAGCACTACGAGAAGCCCAGCGTCAAGAGAAAGAAGAAGTCGGAAGCCGCCAGAAAGCGCAAGTATAAGTAATTCCGACCGAAAAGAAGCAACCCGATGAGATCGGGTTGCTTCTTTTTTTGAACGTTACGAATAAAAAAAGCGGCTCTGAAATAGAGCCGCTTTTTTTAGTCGGTGATATAAGGAAGCAGCGCCATGTAGCGCGCACGCTTGATTGCGGTGTTCAGATCACGCTGATGCTTCGCACAGGTACCGGAAACACGGCGGGGAAGAATCTTTGCGCTCTCGGAAATGAACTTTCTGAGACGGGCAACATCCTTATAATCGATCTCATTAACCTTCTCGGCGCAGAACACGCAGACCTTCTTTCTTCTGCGGTTCGGACGGAAGGAGGAATGCTGATTGTCGTTTCTCTCCATTCTGAAAACAACCTTTCTGATCTGCAAATTTCAAAACCCGACGGCAGCAGATCTTGCGTATCGGGGAAGAGCTCTGCCCTTAAAAGGGCAGGTCGGAATCGTTGGGGATCTCCTCGAAGCCCGAGCTTCCGTTGCTCGAGTAAGCGGGAGCACCGTATGCATCCGGAGTATAGGAGGCAGAGCCACCCTGCGCCGCGGGTGCGGCACCGTTGCTATCGGTCTTGTTCTCGACAAAGGAAACGTCGTCGGCGACGACCTCGGTCGCATAGTGCTTTGCTCCCTGAGGATCGGTCCAGCTTCTCGACTGGATCTGTCCGCAGATGAGGATCGGTCTGCCCTTGCGGAAGTAGCGGGAAACGAACTCAGCGCGCTCTCTCCATGCAACGATGGTGATGAAATCAGCGCTCTGCTGAGCCTGCTCGCTCTTCGAAAAACGGCGGTTGACCGCGATGGTGAACCGGCAGACGGAAATTCCGTTCGGAGTCTGTCTCAGCTCCGGATCCGCGGTGAGATTTCCGATCAGGATTGCCTTATTAAAGCTTGCCATCCTTTAGACCTCCTCTTTTACTCAGCCTTGTCGGCTGCGTTTGCCTCGGCTGCGACCGCTTCTGCGGCGATCTCGGCTGCGGGAGCCGATGCAGCAACCTCAGCGCCTTCGATCTTCCGCGTGGTCATCGAGCGGATGATCGCGTCGGAAATACCGAACACGCGGTCAAGCTCGCGCGGGAAGGAAGGCTCGCTCTTGAAGGAAACGAGAACGTAATATCCGTCGTTGATATAGTTGATCGGATATGCGAGTCTGCGCTTTCCCCACTCGTTAACCGACTCGATAGTACCGTTGTCGGAAATGAGCGCCGAGAACTTTGCAACGGTTGCCTTGATCTCTTCCTCGGGAAGATTTCCGTTGACAACGTACAGAGTCTCGTAAGAACAAAGATTCTTTTCCATTTTGTACACCTCCTTATGGTCGTTCGGCCATGCTCTGCATGGCAAGGAGCCGGGTAATGATTTACCCATGCCATTTCAGAATTATATCATGCAAAGCGTAAATTGTCAATAGATTTTTGAAAGTTTTTGGAAAAAAGTCGGGGATAAGGCTTACGCCTGCGCCGCATTCTCATCGGAGGTCTCATCCTCTGCAAGCTCGCGGACCGAGGAGAGGTCGATCGCCGAAAGGCGCAGATAGTAATCGTCTCCGATCGGAAGCCCGCGCTTGATGAGCCGTCGGTTCTGACGGTTCTGCAAAATCGAGCGAACCGAGGCGTAAAGCGGAACGGCAAGCAAAAAGCCGACGAAGCCGAAGATCGCCCCGAAAACGAGGGTCAGAACGACGGTCAGACCGACGTTCGGACGAAGGCGCTTGCGCAAAAAGAAGGGCTCGACCGCGAAAATATGAAGCGCATGAAGGACGAGCAGGATGAGAAAGAGCGGAAGCGCATAGGAGCGCTCGAGCACGAGCAGGGCAAGCGGCAGGAGAAAGGTGATCACGATGCCGCCAAACTGAGGCAGGAGATTAAAGAGCAGAACCAAAATGGCGATCAGAGAGCGGAAGGGAACTCCGAGGATCGCGCAGAGCAGATAGGAGCAGAGCGCGAGATAGATCGACGAAAGCAGACGTACCGACAGATACTCCATGAAATAGAAGTAGGTACGCCGCACGCCTCTGTAGGCAAGGGTATTGAGGCGGTTCGGCAGAACGGCGGCGAGGATCTTGGAGATGATCGCGTTGATCTTATAGCGGAAAAGCAGGGAATACATCGCAAGCACGAGCCCAAGGAAGATCGCAGACGCCTCGTCGGCGATATTGCGGATATACCCCGTCAGAGCGCCGAGCAGGCTTCCGGAGGAGCTTGAGAGGAGGGTATCCGACAGATACTCGGTCAGCGCCTCGTAGATCGGGAGCAGGTACTCGGATTGCTTGACGTTTTCCTCGATCCATTTTCTCGTTGCCTCGATCGCGGGCGAAACCGACGCCTGAAGCTCGCTGAAGCTCGTTTCAAGCGAGGGGAAGATCGCAAAGACGACGACGAGCAGAACTGCAAGAATAAGGAGCATGGTCAGTACGACCGAAAGCACGCGCACAAGCGGACGGCGGCGCCGCGTTTTCAGTAGGTGCTTTTGGAGCAGGCGCTCGAAAAAGCGCATCGGGGAAATGCTGATAAAGGCGAAAAAGAAGGCGTAAAGGACGCACTTGATCTTGGAGATGAACCAAAGCACCATCGAAAGGACCGTGCCGAGATTAAAGACGGCAAGCGCGTAGAGCAGGCTTGCGGCGATCACGAGCATCGTATAGGCGGCGATGGTATTATAACGCGTGTTATTAAACTTCATCCGACGCCTCCTCCTCGCCTGTCTCGGCGGCATCGGTCAGAGGCGCATCGGTCTCGGGGACGGTGGGCGCCTCGGGGCTGTCTGACGTCTCGGGGACGGCGTCCGAGCCGTCGGTCAAGGCGGTTTCACATCTGAAATAGGAGCTTGCCTCAAAGGAGTCGTCAACCTCGTAAAGCTCCGCGGAAAGCTCGCCGCCGATTTCGGGGATCGGCGCGTTTTCGGCGCGGCGCATGGCGGATTCCTCAAGAAGCTCGATCGGATTTTGCCCTGCGTATGCAGCGGTTTCGGTCGGTAGCCCTCGCTTTTTCAGAACGAGCTCGGTCTTCTCCTTGACCAGAGTGTATAGCACGCTGAAAAGAGGCACGGCGATCAGCATACCGACAAAGCCGAAGAAGCTTCCGATGACGGTGATCGAAACGACCACCCAAAGCGAGGAGAGTCCGGTTGCGTTTCCGAGGATCTTCGGACCGATGACGTTTCCGTCAAGCTGCTGGATGATGAGGATCAGGACGGCGAGAAGGGTCGCCTTTGCGATGCTGTCGGTCATGACGAGGATCACGCAGGGGATCGCGCCGATGATCGGCCCGAAATAGGGGATCACGTTCGTGATGCAGACGATGACACTGAGAAGCGGATAATAGGGCATACGGAAGATCCAGAATACTACGAAGGAGAGTACTCCGATGATCAGCGAGTCGAAGATCTTGCCGATAAAGAAGCGTCCGAAGGTGCGGTCGGTCAGGTGCGCCACGCTCATGACGTTGTTAAAGCGTTTCGGGGACAGGACCGAGGCGAGGAACTTTTTGGTCGTTGCGATCAGCTTCTCCTTATAGAGCAGAACGAAGAAGGAGATGAAAAGCCCGAGAAGGAAGCGAAGGATCCCGAGCACAAAGGTCGATGCGGTAGCACCGAGATAGGAGAGGAACCTTGCCGCATATTCGGAGATCCCGTTTTCAAGCTTTGTAATGTCGGAATCGCCAAGCCCAAGGAAGGCACCGATCTTGTCCACCGCCGAAACGAGGAAGCTTGAGGTGTTGTTGACGATCGTTTCGTGATTTCCGACGATCTGAGGAATGACGAGAAGTCCGATCAGAAAGAGAAAGAGACCGAGAGAGGCGTAGGTCGCGACAAGCGCGATGATCCGTCGGATGCGCGGGGCAATATTTTTTTTGCGGATCGAGAGTCTTGCGAGCAGCTGGCGCTCAAAAAGCTTGAGAAGGGGATTGATAACGTAAGCAAGCACAAGCGCGTAAACGACCGGCGAGACCGTCGAGAAGAAATCCGAAAACCAGGCGTACAGGGCGCGGACGTTGACGATGATGCTGACGCCCGTTAAAGTCAGAATAAGAACACCCGTAGCGTAGACCGCCGCGAGCGTATTCTCCTTATTCCACTTGATCTTGAACATAACGCGTACCTTCCAAAGCAGAGTGAGTTCGGTTCGGAGGGGAAAACCTCCCCGATTTCTTTCATTATACAGGAAGGTATGTTTTTTTTCAATATTTTCGACGAAAAATTTACAGAAAGATTCTGAAATTTATTCATGGTGGAAATTGCTTTTTTTGAAAGAATGTTGTATAATAATATCAAATACGCAAAAATGCGCAAAAATTCCGTGAGGATGCTTTATGAATCAGATGTTTTTTTCCGAGGACGTTACAAGACTGCTGCGCGATGCCCTGAGAGAGGACATCGGTACCGGAGATATTACCACGCTGTCGGTCATCGACTCCGATCGGCAGGGATACGGAAGATATATTGCCAAGGAGGACGGCGTCCTTTGCGGCATGGACGTCGTTGAGGCGGTCTTTCGGATGCTCGATCCCTCGGTCGTCCTTACCCGTCATATGGAGGACGGCGCCTCCTTCGCTCGCGGCGACGTGCTTGCCGAGGTAAGAGGAAACGCCGTATCGATCCTGTCGGGCGAGCGCGTGGGTCTGAATCTTCTGCAGCATCTTTCGGGTGTCGCAACCCGTACCCGCGAGGCGGTCGATACTGTCGCTGGAACCTCGGCACAGATCGTTGATACGAGAAAAACAACCCCCGGAATGCGGGTGCTCGAAAAATATGCCGTTCGCGTCGGAGGAGGGAGCAACCATCGCTTCAACCTTGCTGACGGCGTGCTCATTAAGGATAACCACATCGTCGCGGCAGGCTCGATCACCGAGGCTGTCCGCGCGGCAAAGCGCCGCGCTCCGCATACCCTGAAGGTCGAGGTCGAGACCGAAACCATGGAGCAGGTCGACGAGGCGATCGCGGCAGGTGCCGATATTATCATGCTTGACAACATGGATAACGAAACGATGCGCGCCGCCGTCGAAAGAGTCGCTGGCCGCGCATTGACCGAGGCGTCGGGGAATATGGGCGAGCGCGATCTCCGCTCGGTTGCCGAGACGGGAGTGGATCTGATCAGCATCGGTGCGTTGACCCATTCGGTCCGCGCCCTTGACATCAGCCTGAAATTCGTCGTTGAGTAAGGGGAGTGGCATGAGAAGATATCTGATCGGCTTTGATACGGCGAAGCTGGAGCAGATCAAAACCGACGTTCTGATCGTCGGAAGCGGTCTTGCGGGGCTGTACGCCGCCCTGCACGTCAGGCGTGACCTTACCTGTACCGTCATCAGTAAGGCGGACAAGATCGAAAAGAGCAATTCCTGGCTTGCCCAGGGCGGGATCGCCGCCGTCATCGATCCGAGTGACAATATCGAGTCGCATATCGCCGATACCGTTGAGGCGGGAGCGGGACTTTGCAACGAGGAAGCCGTGCGCGTGCTCGTCAGCGAGGGGCCCGAGAATATCCGCACGCTCGTTGACATGGACGTCCCCTTCGATACCAATCCCGAGGGGGAGCTCTTGATCGGACGGGAGGGCGGGCATTCCTGCCGCCGCATCGTCCATTGCGGCGGAGACGCAACGGGACGGGAAACGACCAAGCGCCTTGGTCAGCTTGCCCTTTCGCGCGAAAACATCCGCATTTTGCTTGGCACCTACCTGCTCGATCTGCTCGTTGAGGACGGGGAGATCGTCGGTGCCGTCATTTTTGACAAGAAGCCGAAGCTCGTGCTCTGCAAAAGCGTTCTGCTTGCGACGGGCGGCATCGGCCATCTGTACCGCTATACGACCAATCCTCGCGGCTCGGTCGGCGACGGGATCGCCGCCGCGATCCGCGCAGGGGCAAGGACCGAGCTAATGGAGATGGTGCAGTTCCATCCGACGACCCTGATTTCCTCGCGCGATGCGTCAAGACAGTTCCTTGTCAGCGAGGCGGTACGCGGAGAGGGCGCTATCCTTCGCAACAGCCTAGGAGAGGCGTTCATGGAGAAGGTACATCGCCGCAAGGATTTGGCTCCGCGCGATATCGTAACGCGCGCGATCCTCGCCGATATGCAAAGGACCGGGGACGAGCACGTTTGGCTCGACGTTTCCTCGATGTCCGAGGAATTCTTTTTCACGCGCTTTCCAACCATCTCCGCGCGTCTTAAGGAGGAGGGGCTCGACGTTCCGCGTCAGCCGATCCCGATCCGCCCCGCACAGCATTATTTCATGGGCGGTATCGCAACCGACCTTTGCGGCATGACCTCGATCAAGGGGCTTTACGCCGCAGGGGAGTGCGCTTATACCGGAATTCACGGAGCAAACCGCCTTGCAAGCAACTCGATGCTCGAGTGCCTCGTTTTCGGCCGTCGCGCCGCGCTCCACATGAGCGAGGCGGGGGCGGCGTCCTCTCGTGTGCCTTCGATCGTTTCCTCGCTTCCGAGCGATGCCCCCGTGCTCTCGCACGCAGAGCTGACGGTTCGCCACGAGCATCTGCGTAAGGTGATGAGCCGCGACGTCGGTGCCGTAAAGAACAAGGCGGGGCTTTCCC
>JAFYMH010000054.1 GCA_017556685.1 Clostridia bacterium
AGCAATCGTTTGCGCCGACCGCGTAACGACGGTCAGTCCGAACTATTCGGGTGAGATCCGCCAAGCGTTTTTTGCGTACGGTCTGCACCATATCATCAATCTTTACGGCTATAAGCTCAGCGGGATCATCAACGGTATTGATACTGCCTATTTCTCTCCGAGCGTTGGCGGGGATATTCTTTTCCCTTATGATGCCGAGAGTGTTTCTGAGGGCAAGCCGAAAAACCGCGAGGCTCTTTTTAGAGAGCTTGGGCTTGAGGACGATCCGAGCGCGCCTCTCGTTGCCATGATCACGCGCCTGACCCACGGAAAGGGAGTTGACCTGCTTCTGCATATCTTTGACGAAATGATGGCAGAGAACGTGCGCTTCGTTTTGCTTGGCACAGGAGATCCCGAATATGAGCGCATATTTGCTGAGCTTTGTGCCCGTTATCCCGGAAAGGCAAGGGCGGAGATTAGATTTGACCGAGCGCTTTCAAAGCGCATTTACGCCTCCGCAGATCTTTTCCTGATGCCCTCGAAATCCGAGCCCTGCGGGCTTGCTCAGATGATTGCATGCGCATACGGAACTCTTCCGATCGTGCGTGCGGTCGGAGGTCTTTACGATACCATCAAGCCGGGCGTCAACGGATTTGTCTTTAAAAACTTCAATGCGCACGAGCTTCTTTACCGAATCAAGGATGCCGTTTCGCTTTACCGAAACGGCGATGAATGGAGCCGCCTGAGAGCGGGCGCTATGTCCTCTGATTTTACCTGGTCCTCCTCCGCGCGTCGGTACAGAGAGCTTTATCGACAGCTGTAATCGGCGAAAGATTTAATGAAAGGATTCCTCACCCATGAGCACCAAAGCATCCACAAAGCAGCTTCCAAGCAAAAACCTTCCCTTGACCGTCGAGGAGCTTGAAAAGAAGCTTTCGGCAAAGCTTCTTTCGCGCGGAGTGACCGATCCCGCATCGGCAACCCCCGAGCAGCTTTATCAAGCCGTCGTTTATCTTGTCAAGGACGTACTCAATAAGAACAGAACCGAATTCAAACGCAGAACGAAGGCTGCCGAAAGCAAGCGCGTTTGCTATCTTTGCATGGAGTTTTTGATCGGCAGATCGCTGAAAAACAACCTTCTGAATCTCGGTATGTTTGATTCTCTCGGACAGGTCCTTCTAAAATTCGGCAGGACCTTCGACGAGGTCTTTGCCTGCGAGATCGACCCCGGACTTGGTAACGGAGGTCTTGGCAGACTTGCCGCTTGCTTTATGGATTCTCTGACGGCGCTTGATTATTTTGCCAGCGGATACTCCTTGCTTTACGAAAATGGTCTGTTCCGTCAGAAGCTTGTCGACGGCGAGCAGGTCGAGATCCCCGACGAGTGGATCGAGAAGGGCGGTGCATGGCTGATTCCCCGACCCGAAAAGAGCGTCAACGTTCGCTTTGGCGGTCAGATCAAGGAGGAATGGAAAAACGGCCGTTTGACGGTCGAGAATACCGAATACGATGAGGTTCGTGCCGTTGCATACGATCTCATGATCCCCGGCACCGAGACCAACGCAGTTAACACGCTCCGTCTGTGGCGTGCTAAAGACGTTTCGGTCCCGACGTTTGCCTTCGGAACCCAGGGGGATTACGTCAAGTCGCTTGAGGGGAAGAATAAGGCCGAGGAAATCACGCGCCAGCTTTATCCGCCGGATAATTACGATGAGGGAAAGCTGCTTCGTCTTACCCAGCAGTATTTTCTCGTTTCTGCGTCGCTTCAGAGCATCTTCAGCGATTATTACGCAACCTACGGCTCTCTTGCAGGCTTTTCCGACAAGATTTCCATTCACATCAACGATACCCACCCTGCGCTTTGCGTACCTGAGCTGATGCGGATCCTGATGGACGTGTATTCCTATTCCTGGGAGGATGCTTGGGAAACCGTTGTGAAAACCGTCAGCTATACCAATCACACGGTTCTTCCCGAGGCACTTGAATGCTGGAGAGTTGATCTGTTCCGTCTTCGTCTGCCGCGTATCTATACCATCGTCGAGGAGATCAATCGCCGCTTCTGCGCCAATCTCTGGGAGCTCTATCCCGGCGACTGGGATCGCATTTCGCGTATGGCGATCGTCGCGTACGGTCAGGTGAGAATGGCAAACCTTTCGGTTGTCGGCTCGCATACCGTAAACGGCGTTTCCGCCCTTCACAGCGATATTCTCAAGAAGACCGTCTTCCACGATTTCTATAAGATGACCCCGTGGAAATTTACCAACGTCACCAACGGCGTGTTCCATCGCCGCTGGCTTGCCTCTGCCAACCCCAAGCTGACCTCTCTTATTACCGAGAGCATTGGAGGCGGCTTCATTGAAAATCCTGAGAAGCTCGCCGAGCTTGAGCGCTTTTCAACCGATTCCGAGATGCTGAATAAGCTCGGGGAGGTCAAGCACGCCAATAAGGAGCGCTTTGCGAAGTACGTGCTTGAAAAAACGGGACGCACGCTTGATCCGAGCTCTGTCTTTGACGTGCAGGTCAAGAGAATGCACGAGTATAAGCGCCAGCTTCTGAACGGACTGAAGATCCTTTCGATGTATCAGGAGCTTTGCGAAAATCCGAGTGCCGACATTCCGCCGCAGACCTTCGTATTCGGAGCAAAGGCGGCCGCGGGCTATCAGATGGCGAAGAAGCTCATTAAGTTCCTCTATTTCCTCGGCCGTGAGCTTGAGGCGAACCCTCTGACGCGTGACCGTCTGAAGCTCGTGTTCATGGAGGATTACAACGTCAGCTTAGCCGAGGTCCTGATTCCGTCTGCCGATATCAGCGAGCAGATTTCGCTTGCGGGCAAGGAGGCGTCGGGAACCGGAAATATGAAGCTGATGATGAACGGTGCGCTCACGCTCGGAACCCTTGACGGCGCAAACGTCGAGATCCTTGACGCGGTCGGAGATCCGAATATCTATATCTTTGGTCTTAACACCTACGAGGTGGACGAGCTTTGGAGACACGGCTACGTTGCACGCGAGTTTTACCATCATTCCGAGCGCCTGAGAAAAACGATCGATCGCCTCGGATATCCGATCGGCGGAGAGAACTTCTCCTCGATCGCCGATTATCTGTTAAACGGCGGATATACCGTTGCCGATCCGTTTATGTGTCTTGCTGATTTTGATTCCTACTCTCTTGCATACGAAAAGGCGCTCGGCGATTATCAGAAGAAGAAGGAGTGGAACCGCCGTTCTCTGATCAATATTGCAAGATCCGGGAGATTCTCCTCCGACGTTAGCATTCGCACCTATGCGGAGAAGATCTGGCATATGGATCCGGTCGGAAAATGAGCCTTGATCTTCATATGACGTCCGACTCGCTTCTTTATCCCCTCTGTCGCATCGTCGGCAGAGTTGCAGGCGAGTCCTATCTTGACCGTCGCGCCGCCGAGCTTGGCGAAAGGGTTTCCTTTTCACTTGAGATTCCGAGAAGATGCGGAGTGTCGGAACTTCAGCTTCGCATCTTCAACGAGACCAGGGGGGAGAGCCTTTTCCTGCCGCTTGTATGGCGGCGCAGAATCGGCGCCTCGGACCGATATGAGATTTCCTTTGATACGGCTCGCCTTGGCGTTGGGCTTTGCTTTCTGACGGTCATTTGCGAGACCCCGATCGGAAGGGTATATTCCGAGAGGCTAAGTGGGGACTGCTTTCGCTTAACCGAGTGCGATGGGGGCAGGGCGTTTCAGCTGCTCGTCTCTCGTTTTCTTTACCCGGCTCCCGAGCGCTACTATGGAGGAATCGTCTATCAGATCTTCGTCGATCGCTTTGCGCGCGGGGAAGACCGAACCCCGCCGAGCGGGATGGAGCTTGTTTCGGACTGGAATGAGCTTCGGCTCGAATATCCGCCGTACCCCGGCGCTCCGATGAAAAATAATATCGTTTACGGCGGCAATCTCGACGGTATTCGCCTTAAGCTCGACTATCTTGCCGAGCTTGGGGTTTCGCTTCTGTATCTGACCCCCATTTTTTCATCCCCATCGAACCACAAATACGATACGGCGGATTATGAAACGATCGATCCTCTGTTCGGGGACGAGGAGTCGCTCAGACGTCTGATCGACGAGGCTGAGCAAAAGGGGATCGGGATCATCCTTGACGGCGTTTTCAACCACACGGGCTCTGATAGCGTCTATTTTAATCAAAAGGGAAGGTTCCCGTCTGTCGGTGCGGCAGAGAGCCCCGAGTCTCCGTATTATTCTTGGTATCGCTTTTACGATTATCCAAGCTCATACGAATGCTGGTGGAACATTGATATTCTTCCGCGCATTCGACTTGACGAGCCAAGCTGTGCCGAATATTTCGTCGGTGACGGCGGGATCATTGAGCGCCTCGCATCCTTTGGAATTGCCGGTATGCGCCTTGACGTTGCCGACGAGCTGCCTGACGAGTTCATCGAGAACATCAAGCGGCGACTTCATGAGAAAAATCCCGAGTCGCTCCTGTACGGTGAGGTTTGGGAGGACGCGTCGAACAAGATCGCCTACGATACGCGTAAGCGCTATTATCTTGGCAGCGAGCTTGACGGCGTTATGAATTATCCGCTGAGAAGGGCAGTGCTCGGATTTCTGAGAGACGGTGACGTCTCTTTGATGCGCTACTTTGTCGACGAGGTAATGCCGAACACGCCGAAACGGATCCTTCACGCGCAAATGAACCTGATCGGAACGCACGATACGCCTCGCGCTATGACCGCTCTTGCGGGGGACCCCCCGGATGGGCATACGAATGCAGAGCTTTTTTCGATGAAGCTATCAAGCGAGCAATACGCACTTGGCATCAAACGCATGAAGCAGGCGATGGCAATCATTTCCTTCATGCCGGGCTTGCCGATGATCTATTACGGCGATGAGGTCGGTATGCAGGGCTATTCCGATCCCTTCAATCGCCTTCCTTTCCCCTGGGGGAAAGAGGACCTTGAGCTGCTTTCCTTCTATCAGAGGATCGGCAAATGGCGGCGGCGCAGAGCCGTTCTTCGATGCGGAGAATTTTCCCTTCATCGGCTTGATACTGAGTGCATGATCTGCGAGCGATTTGACCGAAACGAGCGCGCATTTTTGATCGTTAACCGTTCTGAAACCACTTTCGAACAATCGTTTGACGGTGAAATTCGCAATTTAATTGAAGGCAGAAAAGCTCGTGACAAAATTTTGGTTGAACCGAACGGATTTGCGCTTTTCACCCTGCATTCCCCGCGCAAGTCACGGCGTTAGGCGCCGTCGTTTCGCAAATCCATGTCAGAACACCAAAAAAATTCCGGGTTTTCACTTCACCTCTTCGGCGCAAACTGAGGATGCGGCTCAAGGGCCGTAATCCTTGCGGCAAGAGGTGTCAAGTGAAGACCCTGATTTCTTTATTGTTATGCTCCGCATGCCTTCTCGCGTTCCCGCTTTCGGCTTGTGCAGCTCCGCCGAGCCGTCCTCCCGAGGGCGTTTACCGATGGTACGTTAAGCGAAACGACGAGCATAAAACGCCGGTCCTTCCGTCTGAGTTTTCATTTTTGAGCGAATGCGGCGGGTGGTACTGCGATCGATCGCAGACCCCCGAAAAAACGCTGTATTTGACCTTTGACGCAGGCTATGAAAACGGAAACGTTGAGAGAATTCTTGACGTGCTGAAGGCAGAGCAGGTCCCCGCCGCCTTCTTTATACTCGAGCATCTCGTCAAGTCCGAGTCGCCTCTCGTTCAGAGAATGATCGACGAGGGGCATCTCGTATGCAATCATACCGCAACCCACAAAAACCTCGCGCGTTGCTCAGAGGGGGAGTTCCGACGCGAGCTTGAAAGGATGGAAAAATCCTATCGGGACGCGATGGGATGCGAGATCTCAAGATATTTCAGACCTCCCGAGGGCGTTTTTACGATTGATAATCTTAAGACGGCACAAGAGATGGGCTACCGCACCGTTTTCTGGAGCTTTGCCTATGCCGATTGGGATAACCGTCATCAGCCCGATTCCGAGGCGGCGATATCGAAGATTCTGCGGCATACCCATCCCGGCGCGGTTTTGCTTTTGCACCCGACGTCCGAAACGAATGCCAAGATCCTGCCGTCGCTTATCAAGACCTGGAGGGAACAGGGGTATCGCTTCGGAACCCTTGACGAGCTGACTGCAAAATGAAAAGGATCGCGTTTACCGTTCTTCTTCTCGTCCTAGTGTTATTTTCCTCCTCGCTTTCGGTGCTTGCCGAGGTCTCGGACGTGATCGGAGAGCACATGGAGATGATCGCGCTCACCTTTGACGATGGACCGCATCCCGGCAATACCGGAAGAATTCTTGACGTTCTGAATAAATACGGTGTGCGAGGGACCTTTTTCGTGCTCGGCTGTAATGCACTCTATTATCCCGCACCGCTTAAAAGAGCGATTCGGGAAGGTCACGAGATCGAAAACCACTCGTTTGATCATAAAACGATGAACAAGAGCCCGGCTGAGCTTGCCGACGAGATCGAGAGGACCGCGGGCATCATAAGCTCCTTGTCGGGCAGGCGCTCGCGCTATTTTCGCCCTCCCGAGGGAAAATGTCCGCCCGCGCTTTCCGAGGCTCTTAAAACGCTTGGCTATGAGGCGGTTTTCTGGACGATAGACTCAGAGGATTGGCGCGGAAAATCCCCCGATCGGATCGTTGAGTCGGTTCTCGGGTCGGTGCGTGGGAACGACGTCATCCTTTTTCACGATTATACCTGTCCGAACGGTAACACCGTTCTGGCACTTGATAAGCTGATTCCCGAGCTTCTTCGCCGTGGGTATCGGCTTGTTACGGTCGAAGAGCTAAAAAACAAAACCGCCTCTTTGAATTAAGAGGCGGTTTTACTCTATTCGTTTTTAGGATTCCGCGCTTTCTGCGAGCTCGTTGCCGTTCTCGTCATAGTACGGGTCGATCATCAGCTCCTTGATCTTGTAGTAAGATGCGTAGGTGCTCATGAAGGTGGAATGTGCAAGAAGGGCGATGAGCGGAAAGGCAATACCGATCGGAAGCAGGACCGCGCCAAAGCCGAAAATGAAAAGGAGATTGAAGATCACAAGTAAAAGGATCCCAAGGAATGCAAGGCAGTTTCTCTTCCAGCCGACGAGAGCAAAGATCAGGGCGTTTTTGATGATCTTAAAGCCCTTGAGATCGAAGGTGACCATCTGAACGTAGAAGTAGCTCCGCATGAAGAAGTAGATAAGTCCGAAGATCAGATTCGCCCAGAAGAGTACCCCTGTAAAAATCCCCGAACCGTTTTGAAGGGTCGTAAAGAGATTGAAGATAATCAGAATCGAGAGAAAGAGGTCAAGCATACCGAAGGCAAGCGCCTGCTTCCAGTTCCTCTTGATGGCGTAAAAGAAATCCGAATAGACGAATACCGCCTCGCCTTTGCAGATATTTCTCGTAACGTACGCCGCACCGACGTTGACAAATCCGAAGGTAAAGAAGGTCAGAAGCGAAAGACCGAAGAAAACGTAGTTCCAAACAGTCCGTGCGCTGTCGGTGACCGCAAGACCGTCGATACCGAGCGAGATCAGCTCGGAGGGAGAGAGCGAGTCCTTCGTGAGAAGAACGGCGCGAAGCGTGGTATAGAGGTCAGAGGTTGGGGTGAGGAAATCGACCGTCATCACGTTCGAGAGTCCGAGAACGAGAAAAGCGAGCGGGAAAAGTCCGAGAACCATCACGATATTGAGCGAAAGGAGCTTGTTTAAGTTATCCTTATACAGTCGGAAAAAGCGCCTGAGGTTCGGCTCCTTATCAAGTTCGTTTTTTTCAACGCCCTTTCCCTCTCTTTGAGAGTCGAAAAGACGGAATCTTTTTTTCGGGCTTTGATTGTCTTGCAAGTCGGAAGCTCCTTTCAAGTGCTTCCTAAATTATAGCATATTTCCCTAAAAAACGCAAGGCGTTTATTTGTTGGCATATCCTAATTTGCAAAATATTTACAATCGCAGAGTGATTATCAAGGCTCGCCGCTTGGCATAGCCGGCTATCTTGCTTCATAGTATAAAACGAAATAGCGTTGAAAGGAAGATTCCCATGAAAGCTCGTGCTCGGCTAAAATACGTAATCATCTCGCTTCTTCTTATTTTTGCGATGTTACCCGTCACCCAGGCCCTGGCCTCGGATACAGAGGACAGCGAGGCGACGGGTGCCGTCGACCTTGGCTTTTCTGTCGATGCGCGCGGGGCAATTTTGATCGAGGCGGAAACCGGAACGGTACTGTTCGAGCAGAACCAAGACGCCGCGTATCCGCCGGCATCTGTCACGAAGATCATGACTCTGCTTCTCGTTATGGAGGCTCTTGAAAGTGGGAAGATCGCGCTGACCGACCGCATCTCGGTAAGTGAATATGCAGCCTCTATGGGCGGCTCTCAGGTCTTTTTGGAAGAGGGTGAGGCAATGACGGTCGAGGAGATGATCAAATGCACCGTGATCGCCTCGGCAAACGACGCCGCCGTTGCTTTGGCAGAGTTCGTCTCGGGGAGCGAGGGGGCGTTCGTTGCCGAAATGAATCGGCGAGCAGAAGAGCTCGGCATGACCTCAACTCATTTTGAAAACGTAACGGGTCTTGACGATACGACCGAAAATCACGTTACGAGTGCATCGGATATCGCCAAAATGTCGCGCGAGCTGATCAAACACGATCTGATCCTGAAATACAGCTCGGTTTGGATGGATTCGATTCGTGACGGTGCCTTTACTCTGACGAATACCAACCGCCTGATTCGCTATTACGAGGGGGCGACGGGTCTGAAGACCGGCTCAACCGAAAAGGCGAAATTCTGCATCAGCGCGTGCGCTACGCGAGGTGGCATGACCTTGATCGCAGTCATCATGGGCGCACCGACCCGCGACGCGCGAAACGAGGCGGCGCGTCGGCTTCTTGACTATGGCTTTTCAAACTATGCGCTTTACCGCTTCGAGGGAAGACGTTGGTCAGACGTCCCCGTCTTAGGAGGAAGCGAGCCATATATCGAAGCGGAGCTTGCTTGTTTTTCCGCCGTCGTTAAAAAGAGCGAGCTTTCGGGGGTCGTTTTTGACCTGTCGCTTCCGGAGAAGATCGAGGCGCCCGTTTGCGTTGGCGACGAGATTGGCTCGGCGGTTTTTCGGACGGGGGAAACGCATCTTGCAACGATCCCGGTACGGGCACTGACCCCAAGCCCCAAAATGAACTATTGGCAGGTTTTTCTTAAGCTTTTGCAAAGAGTAATTTTCTCACATGAATTTTAAAAAAGCCCTTGCTTTTATCGGCTTATGGATGTATAATATTTTCGTTGTCAATTAACGAGGATTCTCGACAAAAAACGGAGGATGTCAATGGCTGTTAAGTATAATACCGATTTCCTTGGAGACGTGATCTCAAAGGACGAATGGAAGGCGATGGCGCCCTTTACGAAAGAGGCGTTTCGTATGGTGAAGAAGGGAAGCGGTGCCGGAAACGATTTTCTCGGCTGGGTTTCTCTTCCCGATGACTATGACAAAGAGGAGTTTGCCCGCATCGAGGCGGCCGCAGAGCGCATCAAGGGCTCCTGCGATATTTTCGTCGTTCTCGGAATCGGCGGCTCCTATCTCGGCGCCCGCGCCGCGATCGAGTTCGTAAAGTCCCCTCTCTACAACAATCTGAAAAAGGATACCCCCGACGTTTATTTTGCCGGAAACAATATCAGCCCGACCGCTCTGACCGAGCTTCTCTCGATCTGTGAGGGGAAGGATATCTGCGTCAACGTCATCTCCAAATCCGGAACGACGACCGAGACGGCAATCGCTTTCCGCGTATTCAAGAAGCTTCTGACCGACCGCTACGGCGTTGAGGGTGCCAGAAGCCGCATCTTCGCAACCACCGACCGCGCTCGCGGAACGCTCAAGCAGTATGCGGATGAGTGCGGATTTGAGACCTTCGTTGTCCCGGATGACGTCGGTGGACGCTTCTCGGTTCTCACCGCCGTCGGATTGCTTCCGATCGCCGTTGCAGGCATTGATATCAAGGAGCTTATGCGCGGTGCATCCGAGGCTCGCGCGGCTTATAGCTCCGAGAATCTCTTCAAAAATGACGTTCTGAAGTATGCGGCAACGAGAAACATTCTCTACCGCCGCGGCAAGAGCGTTGAGATCATGGTTGGCTATGAGCCCTATATGCTGATGCTTAACGAATGGTGGAAGCAGCTCTACGGCGAGAGTGAGGGTAAGGAAAACAAAGGAATTCTTCCTGCCTCCGTCGTCTTTTCGACCGACCTTCATTCGCTTGGCCAGTATATTCAGGAGGGAAGACGTGACCTCTTTGAAACGGTTCTCTCTGTTAAGAATCCCGGTGCTTCCTTTGTGATCCCCGAAGATGATGCAAACGTTGACGGTCTCAACTTCCTTGCCGGCAAGGAGCTCGACGAGGTCAATAAGACCGCAATGATCGCAACCCTCTTTGCGCATAACGACGGCGGCGTTCCGAACAACCTCATTGAGATCAGCGACCGCTCTCCGTACTCTCTCGGTTATCTCATCTATTTCTTTGAGCTCGCTTGCGCCGTTTCGGGCTACCTCCTTGGCGTTAATCCCTTCAATCAGCCCGGCGTTGAGTCCTACAAAAAGAACATGTTTGCCCTTCTTGGAAAGCCCGGATACGAGCAAGAGGGTAAAATTCTCCGAAAAAGGATGAAATAATCCCGATATTTTTGTGCAAAAGGTATTGTTTTTTTCCATAGAATCATGTATAATGTACTTGGGTACAAAATCCAGATTTCAGGAGGAAAAAACAATGGTTAAATTGATCATCGGTGCAAGAGGCTCCGGAAAGACCAAAAATCTGATCGAGCAAGTCAATGCGGCAGCCGCAGTGACGAAGGGATCGGTTATTTGCGTTGAGTACGGAAACACCCTGAATTTTGACGTGACATACAAGGCACGCCTCGTTGATACGACGGCGTTTGGAATTGAAAGTGCGGATGCTCTGTACGGCTTTATTGCCGGTCTTGCCGCAAGCGATCACGATATTACAGATATCTTCGTTGATGCAGCCCTGAAGATCTGCAAGAGCGATATGGCGGGTGTGGCTTCGGTCGTTTCCCGCGTTCGCAAGCTTTCGGACACCTACGGCTTCAATTTCGTCATGACGGTTTCGGCTCCTCTTGAGGATTGCACCGAGGAGATGCGTTCTCTCGTCTGATTTAGCAAAAAGTACATCTTTGCATAACATGGTATCGAGGCTCATTTGGGCCTCGATACTTTGTGTTATAGGAGATGTTCTGTATGGCAGAAAACAGATGTACGCAAGGGAGCGCTTCGGTTGGTGGGCGCGAGACGGTCTGTATTGATACTTACCGTATCCTTGATTCCTCACGCGACCGCGATTGCTACGAGGACGTCAGAGTTTATCTTAGTGCCCTCGGTCAAGAGGTGATCGACAACACCTGCACGGTCCGTGTTCGCAACGCCGAGGTCATTTGGACCCAGATCAACGTTGACTCGATCCCCTTCAACTGTGGGTTCTATCAGCTCAGTGCAAGATACTACGTCAAGCTTTCCTTTGAGGGGTGCGTTTCTACCGGAAGAAGCCAGGATTTCTCAGGCATTGCCGTCCTTGAAAAGCGTGCGGTCCTTTACGGAGGGGAGGGAAGCGTTAAGATCTTTTCGAGTACAACCGAATCGGGGCTCTGCGACTTTACTCCTGCCGAGGCGGCTTCCAATATGCCGGTCGGTGTCGTCGAGGTGGTTGATCCGATCGCACTTTCGGTTAAGATCTGTGAGCGAAATCATCAGTGCGGGTGCTGCTTCTGCCGTTGCGATGAGATTCCCGAGGCGGTCTGCTCCTCTCTGATCGGTCCGCTCGTGGATCCGGATTGCGGAAACCGTCTGTACGTTTCTCTCGGCATTTTTTCGGTCATTCGTCTGAAGCGCCCTGCGCAGCTTTTGATCAGCGCGAGTGACTACAGCGTTCCCGATAAGGAGAGCGTAACGGCAGAGCAGGACGATCCCTGCAGTCTTTTCAGAACGATGGCATTCCCGACGGGAGAGTTTTCCGCGACGAATTGCAACCAGGGCGCTCACGGAACTCCGAGAGCCGTTCTTTCGACTACAAACGCCACGTCGTCAGCCGCCGGCGGCTTTTCGGGGAGATGCGGCTGCGGAAACTCGAACTAAATGATTTGTGGGACCGTGTAAAGCGCGGTCCCACCGATTTATCATCTTTTTGCGAAAATAATAGGCGAAATTTCGCAAAAGGTATTGATTTTTATAAATAAGTATGCTATAATACGAGGGTCGCTGGAGAGATGGCTGAGCTGGTCTAAGGCGCACGACTGGAAATCGTGTGAACGCTAATACCGTTCCGTGAGTTCGAATCTCACTCTCTCCGCCATTTGAGTACCACCACTCCGGTGGTGCTCATTTTTATATATGACATTGAATTGAGGGGATAGCTGTGCAACTTAAGGTTTTGAAATTCGGCGGAAGCTCGCTTGCTGATGCCGCACATTTTCGCATGGTAGGGGAGATCGTTCGTGCTGAGTCCTGCCGCAGGTACGTCATTCCGTCTGCTCCCGGAAAGCGCTTTTCGGAGGATGATAAGGTAACCGACCTTCTTTACAAGTGCTTTGAGCTCGCGCTTGCCGATAAGGAGATCGACGAAACCTTCGAAAAGATCGAAAACCGTTACCGCTCGATCATTGAGGAGCTCGGACTTGATCTTTCGCTTGAGAAGGAATTTGAGACCATCCGAACCGCCATTCTGCATTGCGCGGGGCGCGACTATATCGCCAGCCGCGGCGAGTATCTGAACGGAATTATTCTCGCAAATTACCTTGGCTTTGATTTCATTGATCCTCAGAAGTATATTTTCTTCCGCGAGGACGGTAATTTTGATTCTGAGAAAACCAATATCATTCTTTCCGCGATCCTGAAGGAGCATTATCGCGCCGTCATTCCGGGCTTCTACGGAAGCATGCCGAACGGTACGATCAAGACCTTCTCGCGCGGCGGCTCGGATATCACGGGCTCGATCGTTGCACGCGCGGTAAACGCCGATCTTTACGAGAACTGGACCGACGTTTCGGGCTTTTTGATGGCGGATCCCCGTCTTATTGAGAATCCTCGCGTGATTGAAACGATCACCTACAAGGAGCTTCGCGAGCTTTCCTACATGGGAGCAACCGTTCTCCATGAGGATGCGATTTTCCCGGTCCGCTATGCGGGAATCCCGATCAACATCCGCAATACCAACCGTCCTGACGATAAGGGAACGATGATCGTTGCGCATTCGACCGAGGCGATCTCGGAGCACGTCATTACGGGAATTGCAGGTAAGAGAGGCTTTTCGGTCGTTACGGTCGAAAAGGATATGATGAATTCCGAGATCGGCTTTGGCCGCCGTCTCCTTGAGGCACTCGAGAAATGCGAGGTTTGCTTTGAGCATCTCCCCTCGGGTATTGATACCATGTCGGTCGTCGTAAACTCGAAGGATATCATCGGAAAGCGTGATTTCCTTCTCACTGAGATCTGCCGCATGACCGAGCCTGACGCCATTGACATTGAGGACAGTCTTGCGCTCATCGCGGTCGTCGGTCGCTCGATGGTCAAGGCAAAGGGAACGGCTGCAAGGATCTTCCGTGCGCTTGCCGATGCATCGATCAACATTAAGATGATCGACCAGGGCTCAAGTGAGCTCAATATTATCGTCGGTGTTGACGACGCCGATTACGTTAAGGCTCTGCAATGCATCTATAACGAATTTGTAAAGTAAAAAAGAAGAGGCTTAGCGGCCTCTTCTTTTTTTTAGAAAATGCTTTCATCCTTCTCTTCTGTCGGAGCCGAGCTGTCATCAACTATTACAAGCTCGGATTCAACCTCTTTGCCTGCATTTTCGTCGATATTCAGAACGTTCTTTGCGCCGTTTTTCAGCTTGCGCCAGAAAATGATGAATGCGGCGCCGCAGGCAACCACGATCGCCGTGATCGAAGAGAGAAGGGCGGTGGTTGCGGCAGGATCGATGTAAAGCATGCTCGGATTCATGATGATATACCTCATTTTTATTTATTTTTTCGCGAGGAAAGTGAGCGCAGAATGTAGTCGGCACCAAACTTAGCGGCACATCCGTGATTATAGATGAGCTTTGCTTCGGTTTCGCGGATGACGGCACGGTATGCGTCCTTTTCGTCGGAAAGGCGCCTCAGGACGTCGGGAAGGGTCTTTAGCTCATCCTTATCAAGGGCAACTCCAATGATGCTTCTGAGCGAGATCTCGACGGGTGTGAGGGGGATCCTCGTATAATTTGGATTGGGGCATTTCATTTTCGTGTTCACGAAGACAGCGGGCCGTCCCGTTGCAAACGAGAACTCGGTTGCGATTCCCGACCAGTCGGTGATGAGAACGTCGGATGCATAGATCGAGCGGTTTCCTGAGAAGTTAAGCTCAAAGGTAAGCTTATTCTCGTCGTATCCCTCGTATCGTCGCGTAAGCTCGGCGAGGGCGGCGGGGAAGCGCTTGACGTATTCGGGGTGGGGGCGGACAGTAATGCGATTGCCGTCGGTATAAAGCGCGGAAATGATATCGTCAATGCAGCTGTCAAGAAGATTGTCCTCCTGCCAGGACGGAGCGATCAGAATCTCCTTTACACCAGACTCCGTCTTTTCCTCGGCGGCCTTTTTCCCCTCAACCGACAGAAGATCAGCAAGAGGGTAGCCGAAGGGAACGAGCTTTTTGGGCTTAAGTCCGTAGACACGCTCGATCTCGCGAAGCTCCGCTTCGACGTGAGGGCCTGTGCAGAGCACCGTATCAAAGGCGTCAAAGGCTCCCTCTCGAAAGCCCATGTGCACGCTCATCATATCGTGCGGCACGTAAACGTACTCGATATCCGACTTGATAAAGGAGCGCTTGAGATAGAACTTGTTAAGATCGGGGGTCGTCATGACGAACATGTCGCATTCCATGAGCATCATCAGCGTCGCAGTTTTCTTCAGAGAAACGTAGTAGGGCTTAATGCGCGGCTCACTCTCGGCAATACCGAAGATCTGGTCGTTTGGATCGTTTGTGATGTAATGGATCGAAAGATTGGAGCGCCTAAGAAGCTCTGCGATCAGATCCTGATAATACTTATAAAAACCGCTTCGCTCGGAATAAAAGACGATATGCTTATTGACGATCTTTTTAAAGCGCTTGACGTCGGCGCGCTCTCTTTGACGGTTTGCCTTCTCCTGTGCAACGGCTTGCTCGTCCTTGCCAAACGCCTTCATGCTTGCAAGCGCGACACGGCTTTCCTCAAGGGCCTTATAATCGACGTACTTTTTCGGGTTGATCGCAACGTTGAGAAGATACATGAGCAAAATCGAGGAGAGATTGCTCAGAATCCAGTAGATCGCAATTCCGATCGGGACGAAAATGCCGAGATAAAGCGAAAGAAGAACGCTGAAGATCATGATGCCATATTTATTATAGGGACTTTGCTCGTGCTGAAGCACGTTCGACATATTCTGCGTTTGACAGAGAAGCCAAGAGGAGAAGCCAGCAAGCAGGGGGATCAGCGTATAGACTCCCCACACACCCATCGGAACGATCGAGAGATTGAGACCGAAAAGCTGCATATCAAAGGCAAGCACCTTACCGGCAAGAGAGTATAGGTAAGAGGGATCAATCCCGGGAATCGCGCTTGCACCGCTAAGGGTCCCCGTTTTGAAGGCGTCAACGATCGAGAGCTGAAAAGAGCTTTCGGAGGTATTAGCCCCAATTGCGTCTGCAAGAAGACGTACG
>JAFYMH010000055.1 GCA_017556685.1 Clostridia bacterium
ATGAGCTGGAAGGTGACGAATTTGCGGATGCTTTTGAAGATGGTCCTGCCGTAGAGCACCGCGCGGGAGATCGAGCCGAGTCCCGATCTTGGCAGAATGATATCGCTTGCCTCGCGCGCAACGTCGGTCCCCTCCCCCATCGCGAATCCAACGTCTGCCGCGCGAAGGGCGGGGGCGTCGTTGACGCCGTCCCCCGTCATCCCGACGACCATCCCCGACGCCTGGGCGATCCGAACGAGGCGGCTCTTGTCGGCGGGAGTGGCGCGCGCAACGACGGCAAGATGCGGCAAAAGCGCGGCAAGCTCTCTGTCGTCAAGCGCGGCAAGGTCAGAGGCTACGGCAACCCTTTTACGCTCGCTTGACAGCAGTCCGCACCGCTCGGCGATGGCGCGGGCGGTTTCGGGGTGATCCCCCGTGATCATAACGACTCCGATCCCTGCCCGACGCATCTCGCGCACCGTTTCGGGAACCTCGCGGCGAATGCGGTCGCAAAGCGAAACGAGCGCGATCAGGGTAAGACAAGGGAGTTCCCCATCCTTTGGTAAGCTGTCCGCAAGAGCAACGGCAACAAGCCTCTCCCCGCGCCCCGCCGCCTCCGAGATGGCGCCGTTAAGACGCTCTCTTCCCTCACCCCCAAGCACCGCCGACTCTCCGTTTGGCAAAAGGAAGCGCAAGGCGCATGGAAGCAGGTATTCGGGCGCGCCTCGATAGACCGTCAGGCTGCCGTCCGAGGCGGCGGCGTATTTCTTAGCCGAGGAGAAGGGGATGCGCCGGGATGCCATGCGATGCGCTAGACCGCACCCGAAGGCCTCCGACAGGGCTCGGTCGGTGGCATTCCCTCCCACCGCTCTTCCCCCGACGAGGCTACACTCGCTTGAAAAGGCGAGTGCCTCATGAAGGCGATCCGAGAGTAGAGCGGCACGGCGCGAAAGCGAGGCGATCGGGATGCTCGAGCCGTCCCCGAGGAGCACCGAGCGAGCCGTTAAGGTCCCCTCGGTCAGGGTCCCCGTCTTATCCGAAAAGAGCAGATTCATGCTCCCCGCCGTTTCGAGCCCCACGAGCCGACGGACGAGCACGCCGTCGCGCATCATCCGCTTGACGTTTGAGGAGAGCACCACGGCGATCATCATGGGAAGTCCCTCGGGGACGGCAACGACGATGACCGTCACGGCAAGGGTCGCCGCGCGCGAGAGGATCGAAAGCGCCGTCAGCGGATCTGCCACGCGAGAGAGGATCTCGCTCGGAGAAAAGGCGGCGTCGACGACAAAGCCCCGAAAAAGGCAAAGGGCGGCAACGAGCGCCGCCGCGCCGTAGCCGAGGCGGCTGATCTGACGGGCAAGCAGAGTGAGGCGGTGCTTTAAGGGGCTTTCCCGTCTCTCGGCGCCAAGCTCGCTTGCAAGTCCGCCAAGGAGAGTGCTTTTTCCGACGCGAAGCACGCGGAAGATACACCTTCCGCCCGTGACGCGGCTACCCCTAAAAACGAGGTGCGGATCATCGGTCGAAAGGAGATCGGGCGCGTCCCCCGGGATGCGGCGTCGGTCTCGGCTCTCTCCGTTCAGAGCTGAAAGCTCAAGGGTGATCTCCCCCTCGACGAGCACCCCGTCGGCATGCACCGTCTCCC
>JAFYMH010000056.1 GCA_017556685.1 Clostridia bacterium
TCCTTGCGCAGGGGATCCCCGATCACGATGCCGCCTCACTTGCCGTCTATCTGCACGGCGCGGCGGGCGACCGCCTTGCAAAGGAGCGCTCGGAGTATGGCGTGCTTGCCTCGGAGCTTCCCGAGATGATGGCGCGCGAGATGCGTGCGCTTGAGCTTTTGCGCGACGGGGAAGACTACTGATGGGACAGACAAAGATCACCAGCCGCGAGCGGCTGATCCTATCGGGGCTTCGTCTTATCAGTGAAAACGGCGTAGCTGCCTTTTCGCTTCGTGCCGTTGCCGCCGATTGCGGCCTCTCCTGCGCCGCCCCCTACCGCCATTTCAAGAACAAGGACGATCTTCTGCTCGCTATTTTGCGATACATCCATGATGCCTGGCATCGGGTGCAGAGCGTCATCATTGCCGAGGAGAAGGATCTGAGGCGTTGCCTGACCAAGATTTGCATCGCCTATATCCGATTTCTTCTTGACAACCCGAGCTTTCGCGCGATCGTCATGTCGGGGGATCGGGGTATGCCCCCGGCACAAAAGCAGCTGATGGGAAAGCTCAGCGAGCGTACCGTGCAGCTTATCCATACCTACGTTGCCAATGCGGGCTTGACCGAGGAGGCAGCGCATCGCAAGACCGGTCTGATCCGCGCGCTGCTTTACGGGTATTCCTTCATGCTCTCAAGCGGCGAGCTGCCCGAAAACGAGGATTCCTTTGCCTTGATTGAGCGGGTCGTTTCTCGGGAATTCGACCTTTCCTGACCGCCGCCTCCGATTCTCTGAACCAAATCTATCGAAATATCAAGAAGCGCGTCACATGGTTTTCAATAACAGATGAAAAGGAAAACAAAAACCGAAAAAACTGTTGACAAAACTACCGAATTGTGCTATAATACGTGAGGTTAACGCTGTTAACTCAGTCTGACGGTCGGATTTGACCGATGGATTTGCCAATTTACGCATATGGAAAGGAAATTGCATATGGGATACCGTATTGTAACCGACTCGGGCTCAGATCTCTCCCCCCGCATGGTAAAGGAGCTTGGGGTAGATCTGATTCCGCTTCATTCGATAATGAAAAGCTCGAAGGGAGACGAGACCCTCGATGGGAATACGATCTCTCTCTCCGACGTATATGCGCTGCTTCGCCAGCGTTACAGCGCAACCACCTCGGCGGTCAACGTTGACGCCTTTACCGAGGCGTTTGAGGCAATTTTGAAGGGTGGGGATGACGTTCTGTACGTCGGACTCTCTTCAGGCCTTTCGGCAACCTTCCATGCCTCCGAGCTTGCCGCAGAGGATCTTCGCGAGAAGTATCCCGAGCGCAGGATCGTTGTCGTGGATACCCTGGCGGCATCGCTTGGGCACGGAATGCTCGTCTATCTTGCCGCTCAGAAGCAGAAGGCGGGGGATTCGATCGACGAGGTTGCAAATTTCCTGAAGGCAACGATTCCGCACGCCTGCCATTGGTTCACCGTTGACGATCTCTTTTTCCTCAAGCGCGGCGGCCGCGTGTCGGCTACCACCGCCATCGTCGGAACGGCACTCGGCATCAAGCCCGTGATGCACGTCGACGACGGGGGACACCTCGTCAAAAAGGACATTGCTCGCGGTCGTAAGAAGTCGCTTGTCGCTCTCTTTGAAAAAATGAAGAAAACGATCGTCTCCCCCGAGACGCAGACCGTCTTTATCAGCCACGGAGATTGCCTTGCCGACGCTGAGTATCTTGCCGATCTTATTCGAAGCGAGATCAAGGTCAAGGAGATCATCATCGACTATATCGGCTCGGTCGTCGGTACGCATTCGGGACCCGGAACGGTTGCACTCTTCTATCTCGGAACCAACAGATAACAAAAGGGAGAAAGCCTTTAAGTATTATGAAGATTACGGGAAAGCAGTTTCGAAAAATGGTCGTTTCGGCGGCGAATGCCCTCGATAACAACCAAAGCAAGATCAACGATATGAACGTCTTTCCGGTTCCCGACGGGGATACCGGTCTGAATATGTCGATGACCCTATCGACGGTGACCGAGTCGAAGGGGGAGGAGCCGATCGGCGAGGCGGCAAGCGCCATTGCCTCGGCGGCACTTCGCTCGGCAAGAGGAAACTCGGGCGTTATTCTGTCACTCTTCTTCCGTGGCATGGGAAAGGCGCTGAAGGACGTCAAGACGGCAGACTGTGTCGATCTCGCGCGCGGCTTCCGCGGCGGCGCCACCGAGGCGTACCGTGCCGTTTCGAACCCCACCGAGGGAACGATCCTGACGGTCATGCGCACCTGCGCCGAGGAAGCGGAGCGGCTCGTGGACGAGAAGGGGAGCCTTTCCATTGACGGCTTCATGGACCGACTCCACCGTAAGGCAAAGGAAACGCTTGCAAAGACCCCCGATATGCTTCCTCAGCTGAAGCAAGCAGGCGTGGTCGATGCGGGCGGTATGGGCTTCGTCGTCGTGCTCGGCGGCATGATCCTTGCCCTGAAGGGCAAGCCCGTTTCCAAAAAGAAGAAGGCATCGGGCGGCGAGGCTGCCGTCTTTGAGAGCTTTAACACCGAGGATATCGTCTTCCCCTACTGCACCGAGTGCATCGTCACCAAGAGCGACGAGTTTAAGGGAGAGGGAACGGCAGGTGCGCTCCGCGAGTTCGTTCTCAATGCGGGCGACAGCGCCGTTTTCGTTGACGACGCCGAGATCATCAAGCTCCACGTGCATACCTGCGACCCCGGAAAGGTGCTTTCCGAGGCGCTGAAGTTCGGCTCGCTCTTCACCGTGAAGATCGAGAATATGCGCGAGCAGCATACGGGACTCGTTGCCGGCAAGGAGGAGCCCAAAAAGAGCCGTCCTGCCAAGGCCGAGGAGGTACGTGAGGCAAAGCCCGAGAAGGAGTACGGATTCGTTTCGGTCTGTACGGGAGAGGGAATCACAACCGTATTCCGTGACCTCGGTGCCGATTCGATCGTTGTTGGTGGGCAAACGATGAACCCCAGCACCAGCGACGTGCTGGCGGCGATCGCCAAAACACCGAGCAACGTGGTATTCGTTCTGCCGAACAACAAGAACATTTGCATGGTTGCCCAGCAGGCAGCCCTGATCGAAAAAAAGAAAAAGGTCGTTGTGATCCCCACCCATTCGATCCAGGAGGGGACCGCCGTGATGATGGCGTTTGATCCCGATGCCTCGCTTTCGGCAAACGAGGAGACGATGAACGCCGCTCGCGAGTCGGTCATCTCGATCTCGCTTACCCATGCGGTGCGCGATTCGGTCGTCTCGGGCGAGGCGGTCAAGGCAGGCGAGGCGCTCGGACTTGTCAAGGGCAAGATCAAGGCGCACGATATGAGCAACGCCGAGTGCATCCGCGCTCTTTGCGCCTATATGCGCGACGCAAGCTTCCTGACGGTCTTCAGAGGCGCCGACGTTTCGGATGAATACGCATCAGAGATCGAGGCTCTGCTCTCTGCCGAGCTTGGCGAGAGCGTTGAGATCCTCGTTGTTGAGGGCGGTCAGCCGCTGTATGATTTCCTAATTTCTGCAGAATGATCGGATAAGCATCACTTAAAATAGAAAAGCGGCTGTCGCAAATGCGTAATTTGCATTTGCGACAGTCGCTTTTTCGTTTCTTGATTAGGAGAGGTGCGCCATCAGATTCGCGAGCATTTCGGCGGCGTCGCTTCGCGTCAGGGGCGCGGCTGCATCAATGCTTCCGCTTTCTGAGAGCGAGAGAAGTCCGAGCTCGTAGGCGGTGTAAACGGCGGCCTTGGCGCGTGCGGGGATCGCATCGGCATCGGCAAAGACCGAAAGGGCAGACGGCTCGCCCGACGAGTCGAGAATTTTGGAAACGATCACGGCAGCCTCGGCGCGCGTGACGGTTTTCGTCACGTCAAGCACAAGACCCACCTCCGAAAGCTCCCCGACGATATACCCCTCGCGCTGTGCGCGTGCGATATATCCGCGCTGTGCGATCGGGATCTCGTCGTTGTTTTCGAAAAAGGTTTCGCACGAAAGGGGACGGATGTCCGCTGCCTTCATGACCATAACGAGAAAGTCTGTGACGGTGACCTCGCGGCTCGGGTAAAAGTATCTCAGGTCTCCCACAAGCTCGCTCTGCATGATCTCCTTTGCCTCAAGCGTGAGTGCCGCCGCAGAGCTGCCGTCCTTTTCCATGTCGGCATAGGTGTGGTTAAGCGCGCGTTTTGAAACGGTAAGCGAAACCACGGCCTCTTTGGAGTAGTTTCCGTAGACGTCGCGTGCGACGTAGGAAAAGCTGTCCTCTCCCGTATATCCCTCGCTCGGCAGGTAGCGGTAGGTCCCTGCCTCGGCGTCGGTCAAAATGAGCGCGCCGTGCTTCGGATAAGAGGTGATAAGGTAGGTGAGGGCATCCCCCTCGGGATCGTACGCCGTGAGCCGTCCCGTCGCCGAGAGCCCTGTCTGGGTCGATGCCGAGAGCAGGGCGGCGGTCAGATGTGCCGTGCTCGGTGCGTAATTCATCTCCTCGGCAAAGCGGACGATGCACCTCGACTCCCCGAGCCCGATCCCCTCTGCCTTGAAGTGAAAGCCGCTTTCGGTCAGGGTCGGAACGGCAGGGGTGAAGGTGAGAGACGAGAGCTCCCGCCGAGTGATCCTCTGCCCAACTTTGACCTCGCTTCCTCCGAGCGTAAGCCGTCCCTCCTCGGGCAGCGGCAGAGCTGTGATCTCGATCGCCTTCACGCCGTGTACCCCGAGTGCCGTATCAAAGTCGGTCGGGGAGAAGGTGACGGCGCGGCCGCGAAGAGCGCCCTTGACGAGCTCGCTTGACGGCGCAAGGATCCCGATCGAGGGTCCCTCTCTTTGCAGGCTCGTCAGAGCAAGCGAAAGAGGAGCGACAAGCGAAAGGACCGCGAGTGCGCAAACGAGGCGTGTTTTAAGTGTTTTCATGCCTTGCTTCCTTTCTTTTTTTGGTTGCATTTTGGTTGCAAGGTCATTCTTTCCCGTTTTTACTCATTTATACAAAAAGGGGCTGTCACAAATGCACTTAAAATTGCATTTGAGACAGCCGTCTTTTCAGAAAAGCTTTATTTTGGCATTCGGGGGATCAGACGGTGGGCGAGAAGCCCGATGGCAACTCCGGTGACAAAGCCTGCCGCAAGCAGGATCGGCAGATAGTAGAGAAGCCGCGGCGTTTCGGTCACAAGGGCGGCAACCGCGAGCTGACCGACCACGTGAAGCATTCCGCCGATAGTCGATGCCGAGATCGGCGAGAAGGAAAGCTGCCGTAAGATAAGCATCCCAAGGAAGGCAAGCACGCCCCCGACAAGCGAATACAGGAGCGAGAAGGGAGAGCCGAAGAGCAGGGCGGCAAGACAGATGCGAAGGGCTGATACCACCGCCGCGTAAGGGATCCCATAGGTATAAAGCAGAAGCAGGGTCGCAAGATTCGCAAGCCCGAGCTTGACGCCGGGGATCGGGATCAGAAAGCCGAGCACCGCCTCAAGATAGGAGAGGATAAGGGCGGCCGCCGTCAGGGTCGCCGCCGTTGCAAGACGAATATTTCTTTGATGCGCCGCTCTCATTTTCCGCCCTCCTTCAGATAGATAACGACCGAGTGGGGAAGGCAGGAGATCATGCGGAGATTCATCGGCGTATCGGGCGAGATCGCACCGTGCCGAACGCAATCGTGCCCGGGGCAATCGGCGTCAGAAATGAAGGCGCGCCCATCCTTGATAACGAGAAGGTTATAGCCCCCGTCGCCCTCAATGCGAAGGGTCGCATCCTCGTCAAGCGGCAGGGTCGCATAGACCTTTCCGCGCACCTCAACGACCACAAGCTCGCCCCGGTCCCGCATGCCGAGGATCAGATAAACGGCAAGCAGAATGAGAACGAGCGAGAGCAGCGCGAGCATCAGACGGATCTCGCGGCGTTTGTCTTTCTCTGCCATGGGCGGCTCCTTTCAGGTTGATCAGTTGAGGGGAAAGCCCTCGGACGAGAGAATCTCGCCCTCGGGGGTGACCCAAAGCGCCTCTGCGCCCCCCACGCGCTGAAGCAGGGCAAGCCCCGCCTCAAAGTCAAGCATAAAGAGCGCAGTCGAGAGCGCGTCGGCAAGCCCCGCATCCTCTGTGAGCACCGAAACCGACGCCCATCGGTTCGACGGCATCGCCGTTTTGGGGTCGATCAGATGATGGTAGCGAACCCCACCGACGGTATAGAAGCGCTCGTAGTTTCCGCTCGTCACAAGCGAGCCGCTTTCCATTTCAAAGGAAAGAAGGATAGAGTCGCTGTGCGGATCGCGGATGCCGACGGTGCGCGCCTTGTCCCCAACGAGGCGCAGGTTTCCCCCAACGTTGAGAGAAAAATCCGAAAACCCCTCGGCAATAAGGGTCCTTGCGATCGCCTCGGTCGCGTATCCCTTGGCGACGGCGCCAACGTCAAGCGACGCCTCGGAGGAGGTGAGATAGGCGGTCCCCGCCGCCTCGTCAAGGGAGAGAAGCTCGGGCGAGGTGTAAAGGCTTGCCTTGTCAAGCAGGGCAGGATCGGGGATGGCGACCCCCGCCTCGCGGTACCTGTGCCAGATCGAAAGCACCGCCCCGTAGGTGATGCGGCAAGCGCCATCGGTCAGAGAGTCGATCCAAAGCCCGTAGGCAAGAAGCGAGAGGATCTCACCGTCAAGCTCGATCGGCGCGATCCCCGCCATATCGTTTAGGGTCTTTAGGTTGTTTTGCCCCGGGTAATCGCGGTAGATGTCAAAAAGCTTGTGATAGTGGGAAAGAAGCTCCCCGACCCGCTCGGAAAAGCGCTCTGCCTCCCGATCCGTGCCGTAGACGGTAACCGTCGTGACGGTATCAAAGCTTCCGAAAAAGGTAAAGCTGTGCGCCTCTTTCCTCTCGCAGGAGGCGAGCGAAAGCGAAAGAAGGATCGCGAGCAAAAGCGCGATCGCGATCCTTCTTTTCAGGGTACTTGAGAGCTGCATTACTCAGCAGCTGCGGCGTTTGCGGCGGCAACTGCAACGGCGATATAGCCCGAGATGCCCATGGTGCAGCTCGAAAGCAGGGCGTCCTCGGTGGGATATCCGCCCTCAACACCGATCGCACCGATCTCGTCTGCCGTCTTGCCGACAAGGTATGCGCAGAAGCCCTCTGCCTGCTCAAACCACTCAAGGCCGATGCTCGATGCGCCCTTCATGTTGTAGTCATAGCCGAGCTCGCGCTTGGTCTTGGCGGGGGCGGGAGCGATGAGTGCGTCGGTGGCATCAAACTCGCGTGCAAGACCCTTGAACGAGTCAAGAGCGGCGGCAGTGACCTTTCCGTCTGCATCGAGTGCAACGGCGGCGAAGTCAACGTCAACCGAGATCTTGCCGTTCGTCTCCTGCATTGCGTCGGCATCCACGGTCGAAAGCGAGCCCTTCAGCGCAACGCCGGGCTTATCTGCCTTCTTGCAGGGCGCCTCGGCGGTCTCGGCGGCGTATGCGATTGCCTTGAGCATGGCAGCCTCCTCCTCGGCGGTCTCGGCGGTGATGAGCGCCTCGATCTCGCTTGCGGTCTTGC
This sequence comes from Clostridia bacterium, assembly GCA_017556685.1. Classification (GTDB taxonomy): domain Bacteria; phylum Bacillota; class Clostridia; order Oscillospirales; family CAG-272; genus UBA1740. The sequence continues at coordinate 7,497 of JAFYMH010000056.1, forward strand.
CGACAACCGTACCCGTAAGCTCGCTGAGCATGGCGTCAAAGTCGGCGCCTCCCATTGCTGCAACCGAGTCAAACGACATGCCCTCGCCCTCGATCGCGCCGCCGCTGATAGCAGCCATCGCCATATAAGCGTCAACGTCGATTGCGATCACGGCGTCGGTCTTGCCGTCAATGACAGCAGCCGTTGCGAAGACGGCGATCATCGGCATGCCGTTGTTGCCCTCCTGATGGACGACCTCATGACCGAGGCCGAGGTATGCCTCAGCCTTCTCCTTACCGCCGCAGGAGAAGAGTGAAACGAGAAGAACCGAGAGAATGAGAAGCGAAAGAAGCTTTTTCATGGGTGGTTTTCCTTTCCGTATACGTGTTTTTTATAGTTTGTCCCAACGGTCAGATTATATCACATTGTGATAAAAATGTCAAGAAAGAAGACAAAACTTTCGCCCCCCGTCTTTCGGGGTCAATGCGCCAGGGGCTGACGCGTGATGCTCGACCGACGAAGCAGATTTTCGCGCTTTCGGTAGCGGGTCCTCAAAAACAGGCTTTCTGCGGTGATTTTTTTTGGGGGCGGTTTTCAGATTTGCTATTGACAAACGGCGTCGAATCCTGTATAATGATTGTAGCGAATGCTACGCATATCCGACAGCATGGCAAGACAAGGACGAAAGGATGATCGATATGATGAAATGGATCCCGAAAAGCGGCAAGGAGATTGACGCACGTACCATGAAAAGGCTCGAAACCTTTTTTGAACGCCTGCTTGAGGCGTATCCCGAGCGCGTGGTGATCCATTTCAATCGGGATTTCAAGAAGCTTGCCGAGCGCGGAACCGCGCTTCGCCGTCTGGCGGGGTACGGCGAGGATAACGAGGCGTTTTTTGCCGATTTCGGCTTTACCTATATCAACGCCCTGCAAAGACAGGCCGAGAGTCACGGGACCTACGAGGAGCTCGTTGCACGGCTCAAGGAGGCTTATCCCGACGGCATCGTCAATCTCTACGAGGCGGATGCCTTCCGCGCCGACCTCTCCTACTTTGCGAGAAAGAAGCGCCGCACCGCAAAGCACATCCTGCGCCAGGCAGGGGTCCTGCGCGACCGCAAGGAGGCAAAGGCGTCTGCCGCAGCCGACGTGCTCACGTCCCCTCTGACCGAGATCGCCGAGACCGTCAAGACCGTCGAGCCGACCCCGGCACCCGTGCCCGACCGCCGCGAGGCGCTGCTTCGCGAGCTTGAGGAGCAAAAGCGTGTCCTTGCCGATAACCGAGGCCTGCGGGGACTGTTCGGACGGGGCGCCAAGCTCCGCCGCAGCGCCCAGGCGCGGATCGAGGAGCTGCACGCCGAACTTTCAAAAGAATAAAAACGAAAAAAGAGAGAGGTCAAACGCCTCTCTCTTTTTCGTTATCGGGCTTGTAAGCCGGGTTCTGTGAACACATACGTGAGCCGCAGTCATCTATCTTTGCAGCGCGTCTCCGCGTTGCTCGGAGAAATTCTCCTGCCGCCATCGGGAATCAACGGCGGGCAGCCGCGCGGCAAAGGCCGCTCTCCCAAAGGCGTTGCTTCGGATAGGGTTTACATGAGTCCCATGTTACCATGGGCCTCGGTGAGCTCTTACCTCGCCTTTCCACCCTTACCGTCCAAAGGACGGCGGTATCTCTCTGTTGCACTTTCCCTAAGGTCACCCTCGGCGGACGTTATCCGTTATCCTGCCCTGTGAAGCCCGGACTTTCCTCACGATACGACCTTTCGGCATAATATCGCGCGACTGCACCACCCGGTAACGCAACTATTATACACGAAGATTTTTGCTTTGTCAATGCCCCTTGCGGCGACTTCTGATCCCGAGCAAAAAGAGCACGAGCGAGGCGAAAAACATCACGCCCGAGACGATCCCGACGATCATAAAGTCGACACTGCCAAGGTATGCGAGTGTGAACTCTCCGCTCTCGGGATCCTGCATCGTCTGAAAGACCGAAACGGTGTCAAAAACGAGCGCCGCAAGCAGAGAAAGCCCCGAGAAGAGGAAGTAAAGCGGTGCCACACCGCCATCAGAGGCAATGCGTTTTGGGATCTCTGCTCGGAAATCGAGCGCCGAGGAAAGGAACCCGAGCATAAGGAGCAAAACGATCGTCTCGGGGATCATGTAGGTGGCGTTGTAGATGAAGGAGTAGGCAAGCGCCGCCTCGGTCGGGATCGAAAGCCCCGCCCAGACGGTTGCTCCCGAGATCACGTGACAGACGTAGCGGAGAAGGGAGGCGGCAAGACCGCCCAAAAGAAGCGCTGTGCGCGAGTCCCTCAGACGTCGGAAAAGCGAGGCGATCCCGATCACCCCGAATGCCACGAGATAGTCGAGCAAAATGATGGCAACGATCGACTGCCAGGTCGTGAAGTAGGAGAGATTTTTGAGTCCCAAAAGCTGCTGCACGATGCCGTAA
>JAFYMH010000057.1 GCA_017556685.1 Clostridia bacterium
CTCAAAGAGCGGCTCGCCATCGATTTCTACTTTCGAGAGCCTCTCTGCCTGCACGGCAATGCCGGTGATCGGTGCGCAGATGACGAAGGCGATCAGCGCTCCCTGCAAAAGCCCGATGAGAGCACCGACACCGCGACGGCGTCGCGCTCCCCCTTTGACGAAGATCTTCAGGATGGGGAAGAGGATGAGCCACGAGACGAGGCGAATGACGGCAAAGAGAAGGAAGAAGGCAACGAGCCCCACTGCGATCTCGGCAAGGGCAAAGCACAGCTCCTCTACCGCCTCGGGCGTCTCGCCCTCAAAGGCCTCGGAAAGTGCGTTTTCGATGATGGCACTGACCGTTTGCGTTGAGTCTTCGGTCGGAAGCTCAAGCGCAAGCACGGCGTCGGTTACGGTCGGGCGAAGCGCGAAGGCAAGCACGACCGTGAGAACGAGCAGAAGAAAGCGAAGCAACGCGCGGTTTGCGCCGCGCAGACATCCGACGAGCATCCCAAAAAAGAGAGCAAGCGCGGTAAAGCCCAAAATTCCAAGCGTGAAGTATCCCATTTCGCACCTCTTCTACAGTAAGATTGTTTTCTAACCATATTTTAGCACCCGAGCGAAAAAAAGTCAATTCCTTTCGACTAAAGAAAGCGCCGCAGATTTTCTGCGGCGCTTGGGGCTCGATTTGGTTATGCAATAACGCGAACGCGAATAACGTTCTCAACGCCCTCGATGTGCTCGATGGCGGTGGTAGAGACCTTTGCGTCAATATCAAGGATCGTGACGGCAAAGTCGCCCTTGCTCTGGTTGGTCAGATTCGAGATGTTGATCCCTTCGCGGCCGACCGCACCCGTGATCTCGGCGAGAATACCGTGCGTGTTCTTATGAAGGATCACAAGACGGTTCTCGGTGCTGCGGGGCATCGAGCAGTTCGGGTAGTTGACGCTGTTGAGGATATTGCCGTTTTCGATATAGTCACGCAGCTGTCTTGCCGCCATGACCGCGCAGTTCTCCTCTGCCTCCTCGGTCGAGGCTCCGAGATGGGGGATCGCAACGACACCCTTGGCGCCGATGAGAGCGTCACAGGGGAAGTCAACGACGTAATGACCGAGCTTTCCGCTCTCGAGCGCCGCCTTGACGTCGGGAGCCGAAACGATCTCGCCGCGCGCGCAGTTAATGAGGATCGCGCCGTCCTTCATCTTGGAGATCAGCTCGGTGTTGAAGAGGTTCTTGTTCTGATCTGCAATGTAGGGGATGTGAAGGGTCACGAAGTCGCACTTGCCGAGCAGATCGGTAAGCTCGCGCTCGATCTTAACGCTCGACGAAAGACGAAGGGCTGCGGAAACCGAGAGATAAGGATCGTATCCAACGACGTTCATGCCGAGATCAACGGCGGCGTTGGCAACCAAAGCGCCGATCGCGCCAAGTCCGATAACGCCGAGCGTTTTGCCGAGAAGCTCGCTTCCCGCAAAGCTGCTCTTGCCCTTCTCAACCAGCTTTCCGACGGCGTCGCCCTGACCTGCGAGGGTATCGACCCAGCGGTTTGCCTCGACGATGTTTCTCGCGCCGATGAGCATTGCGGCGATCGCAAGCTCCTTAACGGCGTTGGCGTTGGCACCGGGGGTGTTGAAAACGACGACGCCCGCCTCGGCATACTCCTTAACGGGAATATTGTTGGTGCCTGCGCCCGCTCTTGCGACGGCAACCGTCTCGGCGTCGAGCGCATAGGTGTGCATATCAAAGGAACGGAGAAGGATACCGACCGGCTTCTCGGCGTCGTTTGCGACCGCATAGTCCTGGCCAAGGATCCCGTTTACGATCGGGCTGATGGCGTTCAGAGTCTTGATCTGCTTCATCACTTGTTCTCCATTTCGAATTTCTTCATAAAGTCGATCAGTGCGCGAACGCCCTCGATCGGCATCGCGTTATAGATCGACGCGCGCATACCTCCCGTCACGCGGTGACCCTTGAGCGAAACGAGTCCTGCCTTTGCCGCCTCGGAAACGAACTTCGCGTCAAGCTCCTCGCTCGGCGAAACGAAGGGAACGTTCATGATCGAGCGGTCCTTCGGATTCACGCGGTTGGTGTAGAAGGACGAGTTGTCGATGAAGTCGTAAAGCAGAGCCGCCTTCTCCTCGTTGATCTTCTGCATTGCCTTGACGCCGCCGAGTGCCTTGATGTGGCGGAAGACGAGCATTGCCATATAGATGGGGAAGCAGGGAGGAGTATTATAAAGGCTGTCGTTCTTTGCCTGCACGGCGTAGTCGAGCATCACGGGGCAGATCGGAGCCGCCTTGCCGATCAGATCGCGACGGACGATGACGATCGTCAGTCCTGCGGGCGCGATGTTCTTCTGCGCGCCTGCGTAGATCAGACCGAACTTCGTGACGTCGATCTCCTCGCTCAAAATCGAGGAGCTCATGTCGGCAACGATCGGTGCGTCGATCTCGGGAAGCTCGGTGATGCGGGTTCCGAAGATCGTATTGTTGTGGGTCATGTGCAGATAGTCGATCCCGTCACGCACCTTGAGGGTCTTCATGTCGGGAATATAAGTGTACGCCTTATCCTTCGAGGATGCGGCGATCGCAACGTCACCGTACTTCTGTGCCTCCTCGTACGCCTTGGATGCAAAGTTACCGGTTACGAGATAATCCGCCTTGCCCTTCTGCATCAGGTTGAGCGGAACGGCGGCGAACTGCTGGGTCGCACCGCCCTGCACGAAAAGAACCGCATACTCCTCGGGGATGCCGAGAAGCTCGCGGAGCAGTGCCTGCGCCTCGTCGTTGACCGCCATAAAGGGCTTGCCTCTGTGGCTCATCTCCATGATGCTCATGCCGGTTCCGGCGTAGTCAAGAAGCTCCTTCTGTGCCGTCTCCAGCACCGAAAGCGGAAGGGTAGAGGGGCCTGCCGCAAAATTGTAGACTCTCATTTCTGTCTCCTCGTTTGATTTTTTTCGAAAATTCAAGTCCCTTTTTTGCGATCGGTACTTGCGTTTTCCATAACGATATTATATAATAACCTTTGGCATTAGTCAAGCGAATGATTTTAATGGATACCATCTATTTTTTCGATGATGAGGAAAGCATATGGAACTGAAAAATCTGATCACCTTTATTCACGTCGTAGAGCTTGGGAGCTTCACGCGTGCGGCAGAGCTGCTCGGGTACTCGCAGTCAACGATCTCCTTTCAGATCAAGCAGCTTGAGAGCGAGCTCGGATGCCTTTTGTTTGAGCGCATCAACCATACGATCACTCTGACCGAGCGCGGACGGGAGCTCGTTTCCTACGCGCATCGGGTGCGCTCTTTGACCGACGAGCTTCGCGAGAGCGTGGCAAACGAGAGCGACTATAGGGGGCACGTGCATATCGTAACGCCCGACTCGGTCTGCGAGGAGCTTTTGCGCTCGCATTATATCGAATTCCGACGCTCGTATCCCGATATTGCGGTCAAATTCACGACGGCGGATACGACCGATATGTTCGATATGCTCGACCGCAACGAGGCGGACGCGATCATCACGCTCGATATCCGCTCAAAGCGCCGCGATTATATCGTCGCGCGAGAGAAGGCGATGCCGATGCACTTCGTTGCAAGCGCCGCCTCGAGGTTTGCCGGAAAGCGGCGCCTGAAGATCGCCGATATCGCCTCCGCCCCCTTCATTTTGACCGAGTATGAGCAGGACTATCGGCGCGTGTTCGATAAGGAGCTTGCCAAGCGCTCGCTTTCGATCACGCCGGCACTTGAGATCGGGCGCACCGACGTCATCTCCAAGATCGTTTCGGAGAGCGAAATGCTCGCCTTCCTGCCCGATTTCGTCACAAAACCCTACGTCGACGCGGGTCAGCTATGCTACCTTGACGTCTCGGACTTCGGCGTTGAGATTTGGAAGCAGCTGATCTACCATAAGAACAAATGGATCTCCCGCGCCCTTCGGGCGTTCCTCGATTTCGTCATCCGCGTTGAGTTCGACGGGGACGGGGAAGGGACGAGCGTGAAGCCTTAAGGAATGCTCCGTATAGTTGAAAAAATAGGGATACATGATAGTATCCCTAATACTTTTGGTAGATAGCTTCAAAAAAGCTCTGATACGGTTTCTCCAACGGAAAAGACGATGAGGAGAGCAAGGACAAAGCCCAGCACCTTGAAATATAAACCGAAGAACCATCGCACCGGACCTTTGGGGGTTTTGCCTATGTTTTTAGGATCCTTCTCGAATTTTTTTACATACCTTCCGTAAAGAAAAAGGATGAGTAAAAGAGGCGGATTCATGCTATAAACCTCCCTGACACGAAAGCTTTTGATAAGTTTGATCTAATATTGTTGATATCAATTATTTTTCATTTCCTTTAGTGTCTTACAGCTTGAGATCAACATTCTTCTAATACGGCCGCAAAGATTTCTGTAACTTTTATATGTATCTTCATCGATGGCGTTGGTATTAAATAATAACTGCAACCATCCCTCGGTTTCGCTGCTTTCTTTTAGAGCAATCTCAAATTTAGACAGCATATCCGCTTTGCTCTGCCCGTAGTTGGCTTCGCGGATGTTAGCATAAACGCTGCTTGAGCTTTTGCGAATTTGAAAAAGGGTGTTGGATGGCGCTTTTATATTTTGACAAAGCAATTCTATTTCCGTTGCAAG
>JAFYMH010000003.1 GCA_017556685.1 Clostridia bacterium
CCTCGTTATTGGGTAGCAAACCACCAACCAACTCTTCACTATTTGGAGTGGCAATATCGAAGTGGCTAATATCTTGCAGTTCAATGGCGTGTGCTAAGTCCAAGAGCGATAGCTGCAGGTTGTTTTGGCGTAACGAAAAACAAAGAAAATAGGTGCTGCGCGTAGGCGTAGCACCTGTTTTTTCTTTACGTATCCTATTTTTTAAGTTGGAAAACCTTACGGTTTTCTTTTTTTATCATTTTTCGTTCTACCGGCGTTCTCTCCCTCTCGTCGTATGTAAATACGCGATAGGAACGCTGATTTCGAGGTGAAGCGTTGGCCACGCTGAGCCTAAAAGAGAGTCCGGCAAGCCAAGGCTGATAAAGGAAACGTAAATAAGAACTAAAAGAAGACTTCCCACTTAAGCAAAACCTCATTAAAACGAAAATCAGCCTATCATCCTAAACAAAGGACACGGATCATTTGAGCTCGACGACCGTAACGCCACTGTCACCCTCGCCGTAGTTTCCAAGGCGGAAGCTCTTGACGCGCGGATCTGACTTCAGGCGCTCCCAAATCGCTTTTTTGAGGGCACCGGTTCCCTTACCGTGAACGATCCTTGCAACCGTAAGTCCTGCAAGAACGGCACTGTCAAGATATTTGTCGGTCTCCTCCCATCCATCCTCACCGTAGCGGCCGCGAATATCGAGCTCAGCCTTAAATTCGCCGACGATCGATTTTTTGATCTTCCCCTCGCTCGGCTTTGCTTTTTTCTCGGGAGAAGGCTTCTTTTTTTGCCCCGTGATCAGGCGAAGATCCTTCTCGGCGATCCTCGCCTTCAGGATCCCTGCGCGTACAGAAACGAAACCGTCGCGCCCTGCGGTCGCGGTCACGACACCCTCCTGATGGTACGGAACAATGTAGACCTCGTCCCCAACGACGAGCGGACGCGGCAGGACATATTCCTCGTCAAGCGAAATATTTGGCGCATAGGCATCGTAAACGTGCTCGCTTTCCTTTAGCGCCTCACGCACGCGCTCTCGCGCCTCGGCAAGCTGCTTTGCAAAATCGCCCCGCTCCTGCTTCTTTCGGATCTCGGCAAGCTCTTTAAAAACGACCTCACTGTTGATGCGCGCGCTGTCGATCATGCGTCTTGCCTTCTCGCGCTCGCGCAGGATCTCCTTTTCTGACTCGGCAAGGCGTCTCTGAAGCTTCTCCTCGGCATCCGCCTTAAAGTGCTCGTACTCAAGACGTAGGCGCTGTGCTTCCTCGCGGTTGCGCTCCATTTCGATGCGATCCGACTCCAGACGCTCAATAACGCGCTCAAAGCGGCGGTTTTCACTTGAAACCATTCGTTTGGCGGATTCGACGACGTCGGAGGAAAGCCCAAGACGCTCGGAAATGGCAAATGCGTTGGATTTTCCGGGCATTCCGACGATCAGGCGGTAGGTAGGACGAAGGGTATCGATATTAAACTCGCAGGATGCGTTCTGAACACCCTTGGTATCGAGAGCATATGCCTTAAGCTCGGCATAGTGCGTCGTTGCGGCAGAGAGCGCAGAGGCGGCGCGAACCTTTTCGAGGATCGATATTGCAAGTGCCGCTCCCTCAATCGGATCGGTCCCGGCTCCAAGCTCGTCAAAGAGAACGAGCGAGCGAGGTCCGACGGTCCCAAGGATATCGACGATGTTGACCATATGTGAAGAGAAGGTTGAAAGGGACTGCTCAATGCTCTGCTCGTCTCCAAGATCAACGAGGATCTCCCCGAACACGCCGATCTCCGAGCGCTCGGAGGCAGGAATGTGAAGCCCCGCCTGCGCCATCAGGGACAAAAGCCCGATGGTCTTGAGCGTGACCGTCTTTCCTCCCGTATTCGGACCGGTAATAATGAGGGTATCGTACTCGCCGCCAACCGAAACGCAGATCGGAACGACTCGGCTTGAGTCGATGAGCGGGTGCCGCGCGTCATAAAGACGCACACCCGGAATATCCGAGATGCTTGGTGCATTC
>JAFYMH010000058.1 GCA_017556685.1 Clostridia bacterium
CCCCTCCTCCTCGGGCTGATAGGACGACCAGGTGGCGTAAAGGCCAAGGTAATAGGAGAGGTTTTCGGTGAGAATCGGACCGTGAAGCGGACAAATGACCGAAACGTCAAGAGCCGCCGCCTTCTTAAGAAGGTTCTGCACCTGCGTGCCGTACTTCCCTACGATGCCGATATAGTAACGGCGTGCCTCATCCGCCCAGTTATCGTCCTCGACGTCGAGGGCTCCGAATTTTCCGAATCCGTCCGCCGAGAAGAGGATCCTGTCGGTGCTATCGTAGGTTACGATGACCTCAGGCCAATGCACCATCGGTGCCGTAACAAAATTCAGCTCATGACGGCCGAGCGAAAGGCGATCCCCCTCTCCGACGACAAGGCGTCTGTCTGAAAAGTCGGTTCCGAAAAACTGTCCCATCATCGTAAACGCCTTTGCGCTCGCGACGATCTTCGCATCGGGATATGCCTTTGCAAAGCGCAAAACGTTTGCCGAATGGTCGGGCTCCATATGCTGAACGATGAGATAGCTCGGCGCGCGGTCCCCGAGCACCTTCTCAAGATTGTCGAGCCACTCATGGGCAAAAGCGGCATCCACGGTATCAAGGACCGCGATCTTCTCGTCAAGGATGACGTAGGAATTATAGGACATCCCCTTCGGAACGCGGTACTGCCCCTCAAAAAGATCGATCTTGTGATCATTGACGCCTATGTATTTGACGTCTGACGTAATCTGCATATTCTACCTCCGATGATTTTCATTTTATGATCTGTGACAGAGATGGTTCTGCCACAGATCAAAACACTTAAAAGCACTTACCGCTTTTGCAATCCTCCGCCTCTCCTCGGCGGTAGCAAAGCTCGTTTGGACATTCGCCCTTTTCGGTCAGTAAACGGATGTTTTCAATCGTGGTTTCGGCGATGTTGGCAAGCGCCTCTTCGGTCAGAAACGCCTGATGCGAGGTGACGATCACGTTCGGCATCGAGATCAGGCGCGCAAGCACGTCGTCCTCAACGATATGCCCCGAAAAGTCCTCGAAGAAGAAATCGGATTCCTCCTCGTACACGTCAAGGCACGCCGCGCCGACCTGTCTCGATTTGATGGCGCCGAGCAGAGCCTCGGCATCCACAAGGGCACCGCGCGAGGTGTTGACGATGACAACGCCGCGCTTGCACTTCTCAAGGGACGATGCGTTTAGCATATGATAGGTTTCCTCGGTCAGGGGACAATGCAAGGAGATGACATCGCTTTCGGCAAGCAGGGTATCAAGAGAGACGTAGCTTGCCTTTCCGGACTCGCGAAGCTCGCTTGAGGGGAACTTATCGTAGGCGAGCACTCTCATACCGAAGCCCGAGCAGATATCGATGAAAACGCGGCCGATCTTTCCGGTTCCGACAACGCCGACGGTCTTGCCGTGAAGATCAAAGCCGGTCAGCTGACTTAAGCTGAAATTGAAGTCCTTGGTACGGATATACGCCTTATGGATGCGCCTGATCGAGGTAAGAAGCATTGCCATCGCGTGCTCTGCAACGGCGTAGGGCGAATAGGCGGGGACGCGCAGGACATGGATCCTTCCGAAGGCGTGCTTGACGTCAACGTTATTAAAGCCTGCACAGCGGAGCGCAACGATCCGCGTACCGAAGGATACGAGGCGATCGATCACGGCGGCGTTTACCGTATCGTTGACGAACACGCAAACGGCGTCGTACCCCTTTGCAAGCTCTGCGGTATCCTCCGAAAGCTTGGTTTCAAAATATTTGATCTGAAAGCCCGCCGCCCGAGCGCAAGGGTCAAAGGATTTTACGTCGTAGGGCTTAGCATCAAAGAATGCGATTTTCAACTTGGCTCTCCATGCTTCTCATTTTTTCTTAGTTTGCGCAAGGCGCTCGATTCTATACGAGGCGCCTTAAAAACAGGTACTGTCCGCGTCGGATGCTTTGGTGGCTTCCTTTAGCAAGAACGCATCGGGATCTCGGACGGCAAGGCGGATGGCACCGCGCTCGCAGGAGATCTCGATCATCTCGGATCCGACGGCGTATTCCCCGTCAAGAGTCCAGGGCATCGCAGGGTCGGAGAAGACGCGAAGACGTCCCGTGTGGAAAAAGAGAATCTGATCGTTCTCGTAATAATTTTTGGTCGCAATAGCCCTCAAACACTGCGAGATCTGATGTGGCGTTTTCATCGGGCGGATGAGCATGACCTCAAATTTTCCGTCATTAAAATCAACCACAGAGCGGCGAAGCTTCAGTAGCCCCGCAAAGGAGGTCGAGTTGCTGATCGCGCCGAAAATGAAATCCCCCTCCACCTTCAGCTCATCCGATTCAAGGCGGATATGATGGGGGCGGTTCATCGTCGCAACGTCGGCAATGCCGCGCAGAATATACGCGGTATGCCCAAGGAGATTTTTCAGGCGCTGTGGCGCCGAATATGCCGATTTGACAAAGGCGCCAAAGGACGCGATGTAGCAAAATCGGCGGTCTGCGAAGCGACCGATGTCAAAGGGGATCTCGCCCCCATCGACGATCGCACGTGCCGCCCGCGAAATTTTGCGGGGGAGCCCGAGGCTTCGCGCAAAATCATTGGTCGTTCCCGAGGGGATATAACCGACAAGAGGTCGGTTTTCAGAGGCAAGCACGCCCGATACGACCTCGTTGAGCGTTCCGTCTCCGCCGACGCCGACGATGACGTCAAAATCATTTGCCATTTCAATAGCGGCTCTGGTGGCGTCTCCGCGAGAGCGGGTCAGATAATCCGTAACAAGGAAGCCTGCATCCTCGAAAAGCGCGTGCAGCTTTGGCAGAGCCTTAAAGCCCTTCCGCTTTCCGGAGCAGGGATTGACGATCATCAAAAGCCGTTTTCCCATTTTCTCCATACGGAAGCTCAGTCCCCCTTTTCAAGGAAGGCAAGCTCGCAAGCACAAACCATCAGAGCCGCGACCGAGCAGGATTCGAGCAGAGCCCGAAGAGAGAACGACTCGTCCGATTGGTGGATCTCGCCGTGCCCCGGTGAGAAGGTCATTTCCTTCGGAATATAGGGGACAGCTACCCCGATACTGTACGCGTTTTTCAGGTGGCGCGCATAGGTTCCGCCCCCACTGTAAAAGGGCTTCACCTCTTCGCCCGAAAGAAGGCGGTAAACCTCGAGCATTCCCTTTGAGGCGGGCGCATTTTCGTCGACCCGGAAGCCCTCGTCGTTGGAAAGCGAGAGGACAGAAAATCCGCTTTTGCAAACCGTCTCGCGCACTCGTCTCTCGATTTCCTTTCCGTCGCTTGAACTTCCGTAACGGATATCAAAGGAGGCGCGAAGATGGCCGTCGCAAACCGAAACGATGCCGTTTGCAGAGGTGACCTTTCCAAAATACGGATCCTCACAGGAGATCCCGAATGCCTCACCGTGAACGGTGCGAAGAAGATCCGCAAGAGTCTTAAAGATCTTGGCGTCGCCGTTTGCAAGGGTCTTTTGCGATGCGAAAAGATCTGCAAGCAAAAGGGCGGCGTTGATAGAGCCGTCGGGGACGCAGGCGTGCGAGGTCAGTCCCTTTGAAGCTAAAACGATCTCCTCGCCCTCACGAGCAAGCGAAACGTCGTTTCGCCCGACGAGCGCAAGACGAAGCTCGTCAAGTCGCTCGGGGGTATACCCGAGACGCGCCCGGCAGCTGTCGAGAACGACGTTGAAGGCCCTGCCGCCCTCAAACGCCGTGACGTCTGAGAGAGCCTCGTTTGACTCGATCATCGTATGGAGAATGCCCTTCTCTCCGAGGCAGATCGGATACTCGTTATCGGGAACGATCGAAAGCTCGGGCATCGGCTCGTTTTTGCAGAAGGATTCAATATCCTCCATCCCGGTCTCCTCAGCTGAGCCAAGGAAGGCGAGAAGTCTTCCGGAGAGCGGAAGGTTAAGATCGCGAAAGGCCTTGAAGACGTAGAGGGCGTGAATGACGCCCGCCTTATTATCCTCGACACCGCGACCGACAAGGCAGTCCCCGATCCGGATCGGCTGAAAGGGCGAGGTCAGCTCCCAGTCATCCCCGACGGGAACGACGTCGGTATGCCCAAAGAGCGCGAGCGTCGGCGAGCCATCTCCATAAGAAGCGAGCGCATAGGTGAAGTCGTTCGAAACCGACGCCTCAAAGCCGTTCTCGCGGAAAAGCTCTACAGCCTCGTCGAGTGCCGCACGGCAGGCACGCCCAAAGGGTGCGCCCTCCTCGGCGTCCCCGCGCACCGAGGGGATGCGCACGAGGCGGAAAAGATCGCGCACGATCTCCTCGCTCTTAGAAAGCATATATTCCTTTACCGACCGAATGATCTCGGTATTCATGTCTTGTCCTCTTTTCGGATTTTAATTGAAGGTTGCAACCTCAGGCACGGCAGGCGCGGAGGGTTTGATCGAGATCGGTCTCAGAACCGGGCCCTTCGAGCGGTAGAGCTTATTATAGGAGATCGAGATTTTCGCCGTGATCTCGACCCAATCACGCATCGCATACTTCCCTGCATCGGGGGAGATGACGGCGAGCGCGCGATAGGCGATATCGTCGGCGCAGCAGGTCATCACGTGCCTTCCGATCGCAAAGGTATCCTTCGGAAGCTCGCCGCTTTTAGCGATCACGCCCTTGAAGGTAACGGTCTTGCCGTCGTACTTGTCGGTCTCCTCAACGAGATCGCGGTACCAAACGGCATAATCGGCGTCCCCGATCTCGATAACAGGAGCGTTCAGATCGAAGGGCAACGGATCCTCAATGGTATCCTGCTCAAGCTCGCCCTCGGTCGTTTCATACATGATCTGCGTTCTCCGTCCGATCCCGCGAACGATCTTGTGCAGCGGCAGACGGTCTGCGTCGGGCTTGACGCGGTTGAAGATCACGACCTCGGCGCTCTGCAGCTTGTCAACCGTCATCTGACGCATATTGGCGTTGTAATTTTCGAAGGTCGAGCCGTCGGCGATCAGGATCTCCTGGCAGATAAACCAGCCCTCGGGCAGAGCGTTGTAAAGCGAGTCGATCTGCCACATTCCGTTGTACTCAATGAGAATCCGCTCGGCGCCGGCTCTCTTTGCCATCGCGCGAAGGCGGTCTGCGGTCAGGTATTGCTCGTCTTCTACGATCTTAAGGGTGACGTTTTCGCCGCCGCTCGGATAGGTCGTGGGGTCAAGCTCCTCGATGCCCTGCTCGCAGAGGATCACAAGGATCTTCTCCCCGGTATTAAAGCGCTTGTCCTCAAGCGTTTCCTGTATAAACTTCGTTTTCCCTGCCTCGAGATAGCCCGTAAACAGGTAAATCGGCATTTCCATAGACTTTTCCTTTCCTTGCCCCGGGATCAGTTGACGCCGAACAGAGATGCGATCGCTTCGCGGTTGAGGGAGGATCCGATCACGCACAGGCGACCGATCACGTCAGCCGCGCCGACTCGCACGTCAATACCGTCGGGCACGTAATCAAAGTGCAGCCATTTTCCGTCGGCGCCCGAAACGATTCCCTTCGCGCGAAGGACAAGACCGTAGCTCGCGCTATCCTCGTCGATCGCCTCAAGAATTTGGCGAAGCTCCTCGGCGGTAAAGCGCTTTGCCGTCTCGCATCCCCAGCTTCCGAAGACCTCGTCGGCGTGATGATGGTGATGCTCGTGACCGCAGGTGCACTCCTCCCCATGCTCATGGTGATGGTGATGCTCGTGGCCGCAGGTGCATTCCTCCCCATGCTCGTGGTGATGGTGATGCTCGTGACCGCAGGTGCACTCCTCTCCGTGCTCGTGGTGATGGTGATGCTCGTGACCGCAGGTGCACTCCTCTCCATGCTCATGGTGATGGTGATGCTCGTGACCGCAGGTGCACTCCTCCCCATGCTCGTGGTGATGGTTATGATGGTGCTCTGCTTCATCCGCAAGGCGGGCAAGCTCGTCGCCAAGCGTTTTTGCTCCCTCCATTGCGGACAGAATGGCATCTCCGCCGATCTGATCCCAAGGAGTAACGACGAGCGATGCGCTCGGGTTGCTCTCACGAATGATGGCAAGGGCATCGGCAAGGCGCCCGTCGGAGACGCGATCGGTATGCGAGAGAACGATGCAGCTCGCGTTCTTGATCTGATCCCCGAAAAACTCGCCGAAGTTTTTCATATACATCTTGCACTTCCCTGCATCAACGACGGTTGTTTGCGCATTCAGCGACACATCGTCCGAGCAAACGTCGCGAACGGCGCGGATGACGTCGCTGAGCTTTCCGACGCCCGACGGCTCGATCAGGATACGATCGGGGGAAAACTCGGCAAGAACCTTGCGAAGGGCCTCTCCGAAATCGCCGACAAGACTGCAGCAGATGCAGCCCGAATTCATCTCGGTGATCTCAATACCCGCGTCGCGCATAAAGCCGCCGTCGATGCCGATCTCGCCGAATTCATTTTCAATCAGAACGAGTTTTTCTCCTGCGTACGCCTCGCCGATCAGCTTTTTGATCAGGGTCGTTTTTCCCGCACCGAGAAAGCCCGAAAACACGTCAATTTTCGTCATGACATTAGTCCTCTTTATAAATATATTTAACTATAAACATTATATACCCGAACCCCCCGCTTGTCAAGCACAAGACGGGGGATTCGGGCTTTGTTTTTTAACTTCTTCAGCTTTGATGCTCCCACTGACGAAAGCAAAAGCGACCGACTCTTAGCGTTAGCTCGCATCAGAATCGGTCGCCTTGGGGCATTACTCTTTGACCTTCACGGTCCAGCCGAAGGTGTCGGGAAGGATTCCCCACTGAATTCCGGTCAAGGTGTTGTAAAGGGTCTGGGCGATCTTACCGATCTTACCCTCGTTGACGATCAGCTTCTCGTCGGTATTGTCAAGCATGCCGATCGGGGAAATGACGGCGGCGGTTCCGGTTCCGAACGCCTCGTCAAGCTTTCCTGCGTGATATGCATCAACCACCTCGTCGATCGAAAGACGTCTCTCCTCAACGGTATAGCCGAGGCTGCGAAGAAGCTCGATGCAGGATGCGCGCGTAACGCCGGGAAGGATACTTCCGCTCTCAAGCGTAGGCGTAATGACCTTTCCGTCGATGACGAAGAAGACGTTCATCGCGCCGACCTCGTCGATATACTTGTGCTCGACGCCGTCGAGCCAAAGCACCTGCGCATAACCAAGCGACTCCGCCTTTCTCTGACCGATCAGGGAGTTCGCATAGTTTCCGCCGACCTTTGCAAAGCCGGTACCGCCGCGAACGGCGCGGACGTACTCACGCTCAACGTAGATCTTAACGGGGTTGATGCCCTCCTTGTAATAGGATCCGACGGGCGAGAGAATGATGATGAAGAGATAGGTCTTCGAGGGGTGCACGCCAAGCTGAACGTCGGTGGCAATGATGAAGGGGCGAATATAAAGAGAGGTTCCGGGAAGCGAGGGGACCCACTCCTCGTCAACAGCGACGAGAGCGCGGATCGCATCAAGCGCATCGCTCGGATCGATCTCGGGGATGCAAAGGCGGTCGTTGGTACGGTTCATTCTCTCAATGTTCTTCTCGGGACGGAAGAGCTGAACCGATCCGTCGGGGGTACGGTACGCCTTAAGTCCCTCGAACATCTCCTGCGCGTAATGGAAAACCATCGTTGCGGGATCAAGAGAAAGATCGGCGTAGGGGACGATCCTGGCATCGTGCCAGCCCTTACCCTCGGTATAGTTCATCAGGAACATATGATCCGTGAAATGACGGCCGAAGCCGAGCGCGCTCGAATCGGGCTTCTCCTTGCGTGCGTTTGTCAGCTCGTAGCGAATATCCAGCATTCTTTTTTCCTCACATTCCGGTAGTCACCGAAGTAATAGTGTTAAATATAGGTGTGATTTTATCACAAAGGGCAGAATTTGTCAACCGATTTCGTCAAAAAAAGCACGTGCTTAAAATAAAAAAAGCGAGCTCGCCCGGCATCGGATCCGATGACAGGCGGCGCCCGCTCGACGTCAAAGACGGCGTTTTTGTATAACAGATGTTATATTTCAATCGTTGTACGATCTCGTTTTGGTTACGCGCTCGATTTCGCGGTCGCTTGAGCGCTTCGCAGCGCTCTCTCGCTTATCGTAAAGCTTCTTACCCTTGCAGAGTCCAAGCTCGACCTTGACGCGAGAGCCCGAAAAATAAAGGGAAAGAGGAATGAGAGAATAGCCGTCGCGGGTAACGTAGCCAAGGAGACGAAGGATCTCCTTCTTGTGCATGAGAAGACGCCGCTCGCGGAGCGGATCTCGGTTAAAGATATTCCCCTTTTCATAAGGACTGACGTGCATGCCGATCAGAAAAAGCTCTCCGTCGCGGATACGGCACCACGAATCCTTGAGGTTGACTGTACCTGCGCGAAGAGATTTCACCTCGGTACCGTAGAGCTCAATGCCCGCCTCGTAGGTTTCGTCAACGAAATATTCATGCCGTGCCGCACGATTTTGACAGATCAGGCGGCCCGACGATTTCTTTTTCTCTGCCATGTCTTACTCTACCGGAGTCTCCTCGGTCACGTTCTCAAGGATCTCAAGGATCTCACAGACGTACATCGTATGATAGTCCTTTTGAGGGTAATGGAAGTCGAGCAGCTCGCTATCAAAGGAGCATTCGGGCGCGATCCTTTGTGCATAAAGCTTTTTCAGCTTCATAACGCGCGTTGCCTCGGAATAATAGATCGCACCGTCACCGTCGGTTACGGCGGTAAGTCCACATTCGGCAACCTTATCGACGTCGCGACCGCTCTTAGCGCCGCAGAAGGCAAGCTTGTCGCGCATATCGTCCGAAAACCACGTCAGGGTAACAGTATCGCCCGCCTCGGTAAACTCATGCGTATATCTCTGCGGACGGATGAACAGGAAAGCGACCGGCTTTCCCCAAAGCTCGCCGAGTCCACCCCAGCTTGCCGTCATACAGTTGGAGCTTCCGTCGGGCTTGCTTGCCGTGACGAGCATCCAATCCTTGGCGATCATCCCAATGGGACGGTCGGTCAGCTCATGAGCGGAAATTCTCTTAAAAACCTGCATTATAGCCTCCTAAATCTGCGATATAAAGGCAATCTTTATATCCTTTTCAAAAAAGCCGTACCTATTTTACCATATATTTGAAAAAAAAGCAAGCCCAATCTTTCGACGTCAAAAGACCCCGAAAAAATGCGACCCGACGGTCAAGACCGGGATCGGGTCGCATAATTCGGAAAGGATCTCACGCCTCTGCCCCATTTTTCTTTTCCTTTTCCATTGCTCGAATGCAGCGCGATGCGGCACGGATGGCATCCATCATTTTGCGAGAGCCGAAATGATTTTGCGCACCGCGATAGTCAACCCACGTATACCGACGGATCTCGTCCTCGCGGATCCTTACCTGCCCGTCGCATTTTGCCAAAAAGACGGTCAGGGTCTTGGAGTAGATGGGCGGGATGGGATAAGAAAGGTGA
>JAFYMH010000059.1 GCA_017556685.1 Clostridia bacterium
CCCCCTTGATTTGCTATAATGAATCGATCCTTCAAATCGACAGAAAACAAAGGAGTTCGTTATGCAAGCAAAGCTGATCTATACCTGTAACGGTCACGAGAGAGCGACCGAGCGTATTTTCCCCACGATGCCGAGGCAGGGCGCCAATCTCCTCGAGGTTTCCCCCGAGAGCTATAGCGGCTTTTACGGCTTCGGCCTTGGAATCACCCCCTCCTCCTGCTACGAGCTTTCCCTGATGGAGCCCACCGAGCGTGAGAAGCTCCTGCGCCATCTTTACTCGAAGGAAGGGCTCGGACTTTCGGTCGGCCGTCTTTGCATCGGCTCCTGCGACTATTCCCCCGAGATGTATTCCTACGACGACGTTGACGGCGACGTTGCGCTCGAGCATTTCTCGATCGCGCGCGACGAGGAGTACGTCATTCCGATGCTGAAGGAGATCGTTCGGATCAATCCCGACATCTATTTCCTCGCCTCCCCCTGGAGCCCCCCCTTCTGGATGAAGACGGGCAGAAGCATGTGCGGCGGCTATATGAGAGATCAGTATCTTGAGTGCTACTCCGAGTACATCCTGAAGTTCATCCGCGCCTACGCCGCGCACGGGATCAAGATCAGCGCCCTGACGGCACAGAACGAGCTCAACTGCCAAAAGGAAGCCAATATGCCGACCTGCATCTGGCATCCCGAGACCGAGGCGAAGTTCCTTCGTATCATGCACGAGAAGCTGAAGGCAAACGGCCTTGACGTCAAGCTTTGGCTCTATGACCACAACTTTGACGATACCGACCGCGTGCTCTGGTCGCTTGACGCTTGCGACGGACTTCGCGATATCTGCAGCGGCGTTGCCTTCCATTATTACTGTGGCACCGTTGAGCAGACCAAGCTTGTCAAGAAGAAGTATCCCGACATCGAGCTGCACTTCACCGAGGGCGGCCCCCGCCTTTCCGAGAGCTATGCGACCGACTGGTGCAAGTGGGGACTGATGATCGTCAAGTGCCTGAAGGTCGGATACCAGTCCTTCATGGGCTTCAACGTCATTCTGAACGAGCTCGGCGGCCCGAACATCGGCCCGCACATCAACATTTGCGCCGGCTTCGTTACCCTCGATAACCGCAACTTTGAGCTTTCCTACAGCGGTCAGTACAAGGCGTTTGCCCATATCGCCCCCTACGTAACCCCCGAGTCGAAGATCAGCGCCATCACGGTCGCTGACAACTTCGACCTGCAGATCTCGCATTACCCCGAGCATTTCCTCAAGATTGAGGGTGCTCTGATCGAGAATCCCGACGGCAAGAAGATCGCCGTGATCGTCAACCCCAACAGCTGCGGCATGCAGTCGCAGATCGAGATCGGCGGTCAGTATTGGTACGTCGAGCTTGAGGCGAACTCGGTCAATACCGTGATCGTTGAATAAGCCCCGATCTGCCACAAAGCGGGGAAGCTCCCGACAGGCGCCTCGCCCTGTCGGGAGCTTCCCCTATCCAAAGGAACGGAAGATGAGAAAATGCATCAAAACCATCTGAAAAAGCGCTATGCGATCCTTTCGCTCGGCGTCTTTACCATGCTCTTTTCGGGGATCCTGTACGCCTGGTCGATCTTAAAGGCTCCCTTTGCCGAGATCTATGGCTTTACCCCGTCCGAGCTGTCTCTGAACTTCACCCTGACGATGAGCTGCTTTTGCATCGGCGGCTTTCTTGCAAGCCGTCTTGCACGCCGCATCGGAGTGCGCGCCACCCTTCTTGTGTCGGCACCCCTTGCTGGGCTTGGCTTTGCCCTTGCGGCGCTCGTTGGCGCGCGCGGACCGATCCTCCTTTACCTGACCTACGCACTGATGGGCGGGCTTGGCATCGGAATGGCGTATATCGTCATCATCTCGAGCGTCAACGCGTGGTTCACCGACCGAAAGGGACTCTCCTCGGGCGCCCTGATGATGGGCTTCGGACTGAGCACGCTTCTGCTCGGGAATCTCGCCGATGCGCTTTTTGACGGAAGGCTTGGCTTTAAGGGAACTTTTATCGCCATCGGCTTGGCTCTGCTCGTCACTCTAACGGTGGCGGCGCTTTTTATCCGCACGCCTGCCCCCGACGCCGTTTTCCCCGAGCCGAAGAAAAAGATCGCCGCCAAGGGCGAGGACTTTGAGGCGCGCGACTTCCGTCCCGGCGAGATGGTGCGCCGCTTTACCTTCTGGCGCGCCTTCCTCGCGCTCGTCTGCCTGACGGCGGTCGGAAGCTCGGTCATCAGCTTTGCCCGCGACCTTGCGCTGTCGCTCGATGCGGGCGCCTCGCTTGCCACCTCGCTCGTCGGCATCCTTGCCGTCTGTAACGGACTCGGACGTATCCTGACCGGCGCCGTCTTTGATGCGATGGGACGGAAATTCACGATGATCTCGGCAAGCGCACTGACCGTTTTTGCGGCAGGCGTGACCCTCCTTTCGGTCGGCGTCGGCTCCCTTGCGCTTCTCATCGTCGGGCTTTGCCTGACGGGGCTCTCCTACGGTACGTCCCCGACCGTCTCCGCCGCCTTCACCTCCGCCTTCTACGGAAGAAAGCACTTTGCCACCAATCTCAGCATCTCGAACTTCAACCTGATGGTGGCAGCTTTCGTTGCAACGGCATGCTCGGCACTCCTTTCGTCGAGCGGAGGATATACCGTTCCGTTTTTGCTTCTTCTCGCCCTCTCTCTTGCCGCGCTTGCCCTCAATCTGACGATCAAACGCCCGTAAGGGGCTTTGCATCTTTTTCGAGACCAAAAAAAATCCGAAGGAAATCATACCCCAAAAGGAATTTCACATAGCGACAGAATTTGCTTTGTGAATCCTTTAAGGCTCGAATCCTTCGGATTTTTTCTTTTATTTCGGATTTTACTTTATTGATCTTTTTGCGGATTTTCAAGCTTGAAGATCTCAAGCTCGCCGTTTTTGCAGCGCCTGACGAAATCCGCCTCGTCCTTGATCGGCTCGCTCGAAAGCATTCCGGCAAGCATCGGGCGCTCCTCTGCCGAGTGGTTATCCGAGCCTGCAAAGGGGATCAGGCCATAATGCTTTGCGTAAAGCTCTGCCATTGCGTTCGCCTCAGGGGTTCTGCAGGCGTTGAAGATCTCCACGCCGTGAACGAGATTCGGATAAAGACGGATATGATCGATAAAGCGGTTGTGATGGAAGGGATGCGCGTGAATGACGAGAGCTCCGTTTTCTGCAAGCAGGGCGAGCAGTGCGCTTTTCTTCATCCCCTCGATCTCGGGGTGCGCCTCATACCATTCGGGAGAGAGCCCGTAGACGAGAAAATCGGTTCCGTCGTAGGTCATCTCGACTCCGAAGAAAACCGAGATCCCAAGCTCACGGCCGAGCTTGACGGCATTGTCGTAATCCGAGCGGTAAAAGGCAAGCTTCTCGGCGTAGGGAAGCGATCTGTCGATATTGATATTACCGTCAATGAAGTGGTTGGTGATGAAAACCCCTGCGTATCCAAGGCGGCTGTAGAAGGTAAGGGTCCTTTCCACGCTTGCGCCGGCACAGCGGCTGACGGGAGCGGTATGCAAATGCGTTTCGTATCGGAACATCGTAGTATCTTCCTTATCGAGTGTTGGACGGCAAAAGCCGATCCACGAGAGATATTATAGCAAACAAACGCCCCGTGTGTCAATCGAAATCAAGACTTTTGCATAGAATTTTTCAAAAATCAAACCATAAGAACGAGTGGGAAAAAACTTGACTTTCAAGCGCGCCCGTGATACAATATCGGTAGTGGAATCTGACTTTGAAAGAGGACTGTACCGATGAGAATGCGTAATAAAAAGCACCGTGACGAGCGCCTTGCCGCCTGCGGTCATCTTCTGCTCGAGGCTCCGAGCGCCCCGATCGTATCGTCTGCCGACGTATTTGGCGGCGACGCCGCTCCGCTCTGGCTTGAGATCGGATGCGGAAAGGGCGATTTTGCCGTCGGAATGGCAGAGAAGCATCCCGAGGCGCGCATCGTTGCCTTCGAGCGCGTTTCAAACGTTATGGTGGTTGCCGTCGAGAAGGCAAACGCCACAGCGGAAAGCCGTCCCGACAATCTTCGCTTTGCCGTTGCCGACGCCGCAAATCTTTCGGTGTGGTTTGCCGACGGCTCGCTTGACGCGATCTATCTCAATTTCAGCGATCCGTGGCCGAAAAAGGGGTACGCCAAGCGCCGCTTGACCCACAGAGGCTTTTTGCAGACCTATTTCCGACTTCTCAAAAAGGGCGGCCGTCTTTGCTTTAAGACCGATAACGTTGGGCTCTTTGATTTCACCCTCGAGGAGCTTGAGGCTCTCGGGAAAACGCCCGAGTTTGTCACGCGCGACCTGCATAACAGCGAGGCAAACGAGGGGAACGTGATGACCGAATACGAGCGGAATTTTTCCGAAAAGGGTTTTCCCATTCACGCGCTTACCCTGACCCTGTAATACCGTAGCGAAAGGAGAAGCGAATATGAAAAAGCTGAAATGGATGCGCCCGACCCTCTCAAGACGGGTTGAGACGAGGTGCGAGCTTTTTGCAGACCGAAACGATGCTGAGCCGATCTATACCTCCACCGTCGTCACCGAGGGACGGCACGATCTCGTCAGGCTCGGCGCCGTCGCGGCGCTGCTGCTCGGTGTCGCCGCCATCGCGCTTGCGGTCGGCGGAAAAAAAGAGAAAAACAACTGACCTCCCAAAGGAGCGGGGCAGTCCGACATGTAACCGTCGGCGGTCTCGCTCCTTTTCCCGTCGCTTGCAGCGGCGTTTTTTTGCAAGGTTGAAAAACAGAAAATTTTCTCTTGCAATTACAAGTGAAATGATGTATACTTATTTTTGGTAAAAAACAGATTGCCGCCGCTTGCGGCAAAAGCCGAAAAGGAAGGTACCTAAAATGGTTTATAAACTGAAAATTGCCGAGATTGAGCGCGATCTTCCGCTCTGCCCCTTAAACGATCAGCTGCAGATCGCCGCATTCGTCATGTTCGGAGACGTTGAGCTGACCGAGGTCTCTGCCAGAGAACTGCTGAAGCTTGCTCCCGAGTTCGACGTGATGATCACTGCCGAGTCGAAGGGCATTCCGCTCGTCTACGAGATGACGCGTCTTTCGGGGCGCAACCGCTACATCCTTGCACGCAAGTCCCCCAAGCTCTATATGCGTAACGTCATTCGTTACGAGGTCAAGTCGATCACGACCGCCGCAAATCAGGCGCTGTATCTCGACGGGGACGACGCGAAATACCTCTCGGGTAAGCGCGTTCTCATCGTCGACGACGTCATCAGCACCGGCGCATCGCTCACGGCGCTTGAGCAGCTCGTCGAGAGCGCAGGCGGAAGCATCGTCGGAAAGATGGCGGTGCTCGCCGAGGGAGACGCGATCGAGCGCGAGGATATCCGTGTGCTCGCTCCGCTTCCGCTCTTTGATGCAAAGGGCAATCCTCTTTCGTGATGGACGTCCGTCTGACGACCCTTGTGTACCTTGAGCGCGAGGGGAAGTACCTGATGCTCCACCGCACCAAAAAGGAAGGCGACGTCAACCGCGACAAGTGGATCGGCGTCGGCGGAAAGCTTGAGGCGGGCGAGAGCCCCGAGGACTGTATGCGCCGCGAGGTGCTTGAGGAAACGGGACTGTCGGTTTTGTCCTTTCGCTTTCGTGGCATCGTGACCTTCGTGTCCGACCGCGACGGGGACGAGTATATGTTCCTTTATACCGTCAGCGACTGGTCGGGGAGCATCGGCTCCTGCGACGAGGGAGAGCTTGCCTGGGTCGATCGAAAGCGCCTTTCGGAGCTTACTCTCTGGGAGGGCGATCGGATCTTTCTCGATCTTCTTGCAAAGGAGCATCCCTTCTTTTCGCTTAAGCTCCGCTACACCGGAGAACGCCTTGCCGAGGCGGTGCTGGACGGCGTGCCCCTTGCATAAAAAGTGGCTGCTTCCTTTCGGCATAACCGAACGAAAAACAAAGAAAATAGGTGCTACGCGTAGGCGTGGCACCTGTCTTTTTCTTTGCATATCCTGTTTTTTAAGGTGGAAAACCTTGCGGTTTTCTCCTCTTTATCGTTTTTCGTTCTATCGCCGTTTCCTCACTCGACGTACACTTGTACGCCTCTCGCTCGTCAGCCGACGATTTCTGCTCGAAATCAAGCGAGCCCCCAAAAAGAGTTGCCTCAAGCGCATTTGAGGCAACTCTTTTTTTATGAGGTTAAGAGCGAAAGAAGCTCGGCTCGCGTGATCTCACACGGATGCATCCCCTCTCCAAACGCGGTGCGGGGGGAAACCGAAAGAACCGCAGGGATTGTCCCCATATTCATCGTGACTGTTTTCGTGTCCTCGGTCGGGATGCTTTTCAGGTTGCCCCGAAGCCCGATGCCCGTCTTCTTTGCGACGGCCTCCTTTTGGGTCCAGAGCGCAACGCCGTCATGTGAGGACTTGATTTTGGCAAGCTCTACGTCGGATGCGAATTTCCGAACGAGCGACGGGCGCAGGGGGCGGATCTCCTCAAGGTCAAGCCCAAGCTCCTTGTGCGTCCTTGAGAGCAGAACGGCGACGGCGTTCTTCGTATGCGTGATGCTAAAGGAAAGTCCCCCCTCGGAAAAGAAGGGCTTTCCATGCTCGCCAAGCGAAAGGGAGGGCAGAGCCCTGTCACCAAGCATTCGTCTGACTCCGCAAAGCAAAAGCGAGTAGGCAAGAAGCGACGCCGCTCTCGCATCCGGATTCCCATGCCGTCGCGCACGGTCAAGCCACGTGACGGGAAGCCTCTCGGAAAGTGCCGAAAGATCAGACGCGTCAAATTGCGGGCGCAGAGCGAACAGGATCAGACCCTCCATAGAAACCTCCTTCGGATGTGATTTGGATTTTCGGTTGCATAAATCGGTCGGTTATGCTATAATTATACACGATGAGATAGAAAAAAGCAAGCGCCGCCCCGTCCTTTACGGTATGACGGCAGAAAGGGATCCATGAAACGCGAATTTACGGTTAAGGGCATGGTCTGTGCCTCCTGCGCCGCGCACGTTGAGGGTGCCGTGCGATCGGTGCGCGGTGTCGAGTCGGTTTCGGTCAGTCTTCTTAC
>JAFYMH010000060.1 GCA_017556685.1 Clostridia bacterium
GTGCAGAACCTTCTTAAGAAGGCGGCGGCTCTTGACGTTTCGGTCATTTGTCCGCTTCACGGTCCGATTCTCACCGAAAACCTCTCCTATTACCTTGGCCTTTACGCCACCTGGTCGTCCTATCAGCCCGAGGAGGAGGGGGTCGTCATTGCGTATGCCTCGATCTACGGGAATACGAAAAAAGCGGCGCTTGCCCTTGCAGATCAGCTCCGTCAGAGGGGTGCGCCAAACGTAGTCGTATACGATCTTGCGAGATGCGACCTCGCCGAGGCGGTTGCCGATGCCTTCCGCTACAGCAAGCTCGTGCTTGCCGCATCGACCTATAACGCCGAGGTCTTTCCCTTCATGCGGACCTTCCTTACGCACCTGACCGAGCGCAACTTCTGCCGCAGAACCGTTGCCCTGATCGAAAACGGAAGCTGGGCGCCGATGGCGGCAAAGGTGATGCGTGATGCGCTTGAGGGATGCAAGGAGCTTCGCTTTGCAGAAAACCGCGTGCGGATCCTCTCGACCCTCTCCGCGGAAAGCTCCGAGCAGCTTCGTCTGCTTGCCGAGGAGCTTTGCCGCGAATATCTCGCGCAGCAGGATTCGACCGCCAATAAAAACGATCTTTCCGCCCTCTTTAAGATCGGCTACGGACTTTATCTCGTTACCTCAAACGATGGGAAAAAGGATAACGGTCTGATCGTCAATACCATCACGCAGGTGACCAACTCCCCGAACCGCGTCGCCGTAACGATCAACAAGGAGAACTATTCGCACCACGTCATCCGTCAAAGCGGGATCATGAACGTTAACTGTCTGACCGTCGAGGCTCCCTTTGACGTCTTTGAGCGCTTTGGATTCGTCAGCGGTCGGAACGTGGATAAGTTCAAGGACTGTCAGCCCCTTCGCTCGGATAACGGGCTCGTATTCCTTCCGCGCTATATCAATTCCTTCCTCTCACTGCGCGTTGAGCAGTACGTTGATCTCGATACCCACGGAATGTTTATCTGCTCGATCACTGAGGCACGAGTCCTTTCTGATCTTGAAACGATGACCTACAGCTACTATTTCGAAAACGTCAAGCCGAAGCCCGAGACCGAGGGCAAGCGCGGATACGTCTGCAAGATCTGCGGCTACGTTTACGAGGGTGATCCGCTTCCCGACGATTTCGTCTGTCCGCTTTGTAAGCACGGGGCAGAGGATTTCGAAGAGATAAAATAAATTATAGCAAAGGAGAATGCACATGAAGAAGTACGTATGCAATGTATGCGGCTGGGAGTACGACGAGGCACTTGGCGATCCCGATAACGGCATCGCACCCGGCACGCGCTTCGAGGATCTTCCCGACGACTTCGTTTGCCCGCTTTGCGGCGCTGGCAAGGACGATTTCAGCGCATCCGAGGAGTAAGAAAATAAGGGACTGTCGCCGGGGGCGACAGTCCCGTCTCTTAAAGGACAAACAGTTATGGAGCTTGTATTACTGACCGCGCTTGGCGTCGGCGGAGCAACCGTATTCGGTGCCGCCGTCGGCTTTCTCTTCAGGCGCCTTTCACATACCTTTTCGGATATCGTTCTCTCCTTTGCGGCAGGCGTGATGCTTGCGGCGGCTGTGATCGGACTGATCCTTCCGTCGATTGAGGAGGGTGGCAGATTTGGGATTCCTCTAACGGTCGTCGGGATCTTTTCGGGCGCGCTCTTTCTGAATCTGATCGATCGGCTCGTTCCGCACCTACATAAGCTGAAGGGTGAGGATAGCGAGGCGCATCGCAATACGAGCCTTGAGCGTGTGATGCTTTTCGTTTTGGCGATCGGAATCCACAATCTTCCTGAGGGAATTGCTGCAGGAGTTGGATTTGGCGGCGAGGATCCTGCGGCGGCGCTTCTCATCGCAGGTGGAATCGCCCTGCAAAACATCCCCGAGGGCATGGTCATCATCGGGCCGATGCTGGCGGCGGGGATCTCTGCGAAAAAGACCTTCCTGCTCGCCCTTGCAACCGGTGTCGTCGAGGTGGTCGGAACCATGCTCGGATATTTCGCCGTTCAATTCGCATCAGCGATTTTGCCCTTCGCGCTTGCCTTTGCGGGCGGCACGATGCTTTATATCATCAGCGACGAGATGATCCCCGAAACCCACGCGCACGGGCATGAGCGAGGCGCGACCTACGCGTTGCTCGTCGGCTTTTGCTTGATGCTGGTAAGTGACGCATTGCTTGGGTAATAGGGGACTGCTTCCTTTTGGCATAACCGAACGAAAAACAAAGAAAATAGGGGCTGTCACATTTGACGAGACCGAAAAAATCCGAGGGATCAAACCAAAAGGAATTTCACATAGTGAAAGAACTTACTTTGTGAATCTTTTAAGGTGGAAATCCTTCGGATTTCTTCTTTTTAATTCGGATTTTTTCTACCGCCGTTTGCTCCCTCTCGGAGTATGTGTATACACCTTCGGGTCGCAAACGGCGCTTCTCGCCTAAATCTGATGCGCCCCGTTATAGCCTTTTTTTCTTCCATTTTCCAACTGCGTAAAAGAGGACCGTCAAAAGCGCACCGACCGACCAGCTGATGAGTAGGGAGACGTGGACGCATTCAAAGCGCCCGTTCGGAAGCGCCTCGCTTCGCGTCAGATAAGAGATTCCATAGGCGATCGGGATCCGAAGCGCCACCGTCGTGATCAGAGAGATCCACATCGGCGTCATGGTATCTCCCGCGCCCCGCATAACGCCGGAAAGGCTTTGCGAGACCGCGATGGCGATATACCCGGCGGCAAGGATCCTCATGAGATAATTGCTCATGGTAACGAGCTCGGCGGTTTCGGTAAAGACCCCCATCAGATACCGCCCGAAGATCAAGATCAGAAGCGTAATCGAGGCGGAGCAGATCAGAGCAAGCAGAGTCCCCTGCCTTGCCCCCTTGATAACGCGATCCATTCTGCCCGCGCCGATATTCTGCCCCGTGTAGGTGGTCATTGCCATACCGAAGGAAAAGTTCGGCATCATAGCAAAGCCGTCAACGCGCATGATGATGACGTTTGCGGCAATGAACATCTCTCCAAAGCTGTTGGTCAGGGACTGCACGACGATCATAGCCGAGGAAAGGATCGCCTGGGTCATGCCTGCCGGCAGACCAAGACGGATAAGGGTTTTGACATACGCCGCACGGGGGCGGAGATATTTGAGTCCAAAATCGAAATATCGACCGAGACGCATCAGCTTTCTCATGCAGAGCGCCGCAGAAACGAGCTGGGCAATGACGGTTGCCAGAGCAACTCCCCCGACCCCCATCCGAGCGACGGCAACGAAATAAACGTCAAGAACGATATTGATCCCGGTTGCGATCAAAAGATAGACCAGAGCGGAAACCGAATCTCCGAGTCCCCGAAGCATGCCGCTCAGAATATTGTAATACGCCATGCCGGCGATTCCGATGAGCGAGATCAGAAGATACTGAGTGCAGGCATCCAAAATGGTCTCGGGGGTATTGAGCAGAATAAGAAACGGACGGATCAGGGGCGAGGCGACCAAAATCATGATCAGAGAGGCAATGGCGGTTACCGTGACGGCGTTTCCGACGGTATGGGAGAGTCCCTCTCGGTTCCTTGCGCCGAAGTACTGCGAAACCATGATCCCCGCACCTGCGGAGATCCCGATAAACAGAACCAAGAGAAGATTTAAGATCGGCGCCGCGCTTCCGACCGCCGCAAGGGCGTTATCGCCGATGTAATGCCCAACGACGATGCTGTCAACGGTATTATACATCTGCTGCGCGATGTTTCCGATAAGCATCGGAAGGGTGAAGGCTAAAATGCTCTTCCAGGGAACACCGACCGTCATATCTACCGGTCTAAAAAGCTTCTTAAACAATGAAGTACCTCACTTTTAGGTTGGCAAAGAAAAGGACGCTCCTGTCAGAGCGACCCTTTCAAATGGCATACGACTCAGTTCTGATCGGTCGAAAGCGTCTCTCCGCTACGCCCGCCGATCAGCGAGCAGCCCGCGGGAACGGCAAAGCGAAGAGCCTTCGGAAGGACCGAGACGGTAAAGTCGGTTCCGTCAAGGATCTCACCGTCCACCGTCAGGGAAAATCCCTCGGGTGCGGTGATATGAACGGTTTTCACACGGCGGTATTCAAAATACTTCTTAAAGCGAGGATCGTCAAGATGCTTGCCCTTCGTATACACGGGAAGGAGCTTCACGAAGGTAAAGCGAGACAGGGGACGGAAAAGCGCGACGTCGATCAGGCCGTCGTTGTTGACCGAGCGAGGCGCGCAGTAAAAGCTTCCTCCAACGTACGAGCCGTTTGCAAGGGTGCAGAGCAGGATCTTGCCCTTCGGGTTGAGAAGCTCGCCGTCTGCGCTTACGCGGCACTTGTTCTTCATCGCAGTGATCAGAGCCGTTACGACTCCCGTTACGTACGAACGCTTGCCGCCGATGATCTTCTTGCGGCGAACCTTGATCATCGTCTTGCAAACCTTGGTGTCAAAGCCGAAATTGATGATATTGATCGAATAGACGCTATCGTTGATCGAAAGCACGTCGATCGGATCGTCCTTTGCCGTAAGAAGCGCCTCAATATCAAGAAAATGCTCTCTTCCGCCGTAATACTTAACGAAATCGTCGCCGCTTCCGCAGGGATAGCAGCTTACCGATGCATTCGAAAAGCCAACGACACCGTTCACGACCTCAGAAAGCGTTCCGTCCCCTCCGCAGGCGTAAAAGCGAAGCTCTGTATCGGGGTTCTCTGAGCAGGTTTTTTTCACGAACTCGGTCGCATCGAGAGGCGCCTCGGTCACGTGGATCTCGATATCGTACCGATCGGTATACTGACCGATCTCGGTAAGCAGTCGGTCGACCGAGCTTGCCTTGCCTGCCGCAGGGTTAACGATGAAGTAATGTTTCATAGCGTGATTTCCTTCCCCTTGCTGTTCATTTTCTTTCGGTATTCATATTTCGTTCA
>JAFYMH010000061.1 GCA_017556685.1 Clostridia bacterium
AGTAATTCTTTTTGTGTATTCTCAATTTTAGGAATCAGGTTTACAAATTGTTCGAAAATCCCATGATTCTTATTTGATATTGGAAAATTCCAATTAAGAATTTTGTTGCATTCTGTCGAAACGCCGTTTGTGCGTTTTGCACAAGAAGGGTGCTCGAGAGGTTATGAACCTGACGGGTTGTGGAAACTGTGGATAACTCGGGCGTATTTTTTTACCGGATGCGGAATCATGCGCTTTCAGAGGCTTTCGGAGCGTCTGTTTTTCACATTTTCCACTTTTTACTCGGTGGATAACTTTTCTTGGTCAAAAAAACCATTTTCTGCGTTTTGCCATCTTGACGAAGGGTGTCGAGGTCTCTGGGACTCGCCCTTGTCTGCTCGCGCTTTTTCGATCCATATCGGAAAAGTGCACGAATAATCGCAAAAAATACGAAGCGGATCCCGAGTCGATCAAGACCCCCTCGGACGGCCCGCTTTTCGTGATGGAGGAGTCATGCAGCTGATTATTGCCGAAAAGCCAAGCCTTGCCAGAAATATTGCCTCCGCCATCGGTGCCTCGACCAAGCGCCGCGGCTATATCGAGGGCAAGGACCATCTCGTTACGTGGGCGTTCGGGCATCTTTTTTCGCTCGTTGATATTGAGGAATACGTCGGGGGCAGCGGCCGCTGGACGATGGAGAATCTTCCCTGCATTCCGCAAAGCTTTCGCTTTGAGCTTCGCCGCGGAGAGGATAAGAAGGTCGACTCGGGCGTCAGGGAGCAGTTTGAGCTCATCAAGACGCTCGTCAACCGCCCGGACGTAACCGAGATCATCAACGCGGGGGATGCAGACCGCGAGGGAGAGATCATCGTTCGGCTCTGCATTGACCGCGCACTCGAGGCGCCGAAGCCTCAAAAGCGCCTCTGGCTTCCCGATCAGACGCCCGAAACGGTTCGCGCGGCACTTGCCGCCCCGGGGGATGCCTCCGAGTACGACCGCCTTGCCGACGAGGGCTATGCGCGCACCTATATCGATTGGCTGTACGGAACCAACCTGACGCGCTATGCGACCCTGAAGACCGGAAAGCTTTTGCGCGTCGGTCGCGTGATCGTGCCGATCGTTCGCGCCATCTGCGAGCGGGACAGAGCGATACGGGACTTCGTCCCCGAGCTCTACTACGCCGTCGAGTCGAAGCGAAAGACGGGGGGAGAGACCGTCGAGCTTCTCTCCAAAAAGAAATTCGCCTCAAACGAAAAGGAAAAGGCGGCGGCGCTTTGCGACGCCTACAACCGGGCGGGTGCAAGGGTGACCCGAAAGACGAGCAAGAAGGAAACGCTCTTTCCCCCGAAGCTGTTTTCGCTTTCGACCTTGCAGAATCTGCTCGGCAAAAAGTATAAGATGTCGATGAGCGAAAGCCTTGAGACGGTTCAAAAGCTTTATGAGATGGGGTATCTCACCTATCCCCGAACCAACTCGGAGTATCTTGCCACAAAGGAGGAGGGGAAGGTCAAGCAGATCCTTTCCTCGATCGCGGGGCTCGGTTATCCGGTTTCCTTCCGCTTCTCAAAAAGCATCTTTGACGATTCGAAGATCGAGTCGCACTCGGCCCTCACGCCGACCTACAAGATCCCCCCGAAGGGGGCGCTTGGCGAGCGGGAGCTGACGGTCTACTCAACCGTCTTCAGACGCTTCGTTGCCGTTTTTTGCTCCGAGGAATGTAAGGTAGAGCGCTCGGAGCTTACCATCGAGATCCCGGGGCACGAGACCTTTACCCTGAAGGGCACGGTCCTGCTTGAAGCGGGCTGGACGAAATACGACGAGTATAACAAGAAGGATAAGCTTTTGCCGCGCCTTGAGATCGGGGACGAGATCGCGCTCGGCTTTTCGCCGACCGAGAAGAAAACGACTCCGCCAAAGCACTATACCATTGAGACCCTCAACAACTACCTTAAAAATCCCTTCCGCGAGGAAAAGGCGGCGGCAGAGGAGAGGGTGGGCGACGAGGGGGACGACAGCGAGGACTACCGCGCCGTCCTTGAGGGCCTTGAGCTTGGGACCGAGGCGACCCGAACGGGGATCATCGACAATGCGAGAAAAAGCAAGTATATTGCTCTTAACAAGGACGTTTACAGCATTTTGCCCGACGGAGAATATCTCATAAGCTCGCTTGAGCGCCTGCAGATCAATATGGATAAATTCAAGACCGCAGAGCTTGGCCGTGCATTGAAATCGGTCTATCGCGGGAAGATGACGGTCGAGGAGAGCGTTGAGATCGCGGCAAAGGAGATCCGCGCCGTCTTTTTGGCAAAGGGCGATGCGATCGGGCAGGCTCCGGGCGAATCGGGGCAGACGGGAAGGCTCGGCGAGATCGTCGGCGACTGTCCGCTCTGCGGAAAGCACGTCGTGCGCGGCCGCTTCCGCTATGGATGCATGGGATACAGCGAGGGCTGCAGCTTCTCGATTCCGATGAACCTTTGTCACCGCGACGTGCCGCTCGGCGCGGCGCGCGATCTTCTGACGGTCGGAAGGACCCTTCCGATCTCGGGGTTCGTTTCAAAAAACGGAAAGCCCTTTACCGCCTCCCTTGCGCTTGAGGGGGAAAAGGTCGTGTTCGTGTTCAGCGACACAGGGGGCGGATCTCCGAAGGATCCCCCAAAAAAGACGAAACGGCAAACGAAAAAGTAAATATCGCGCATATCCCCTGCCCACCCTGCATAGAGTTTAGCAAAAATGCAAAGGAGCAGGGGATCTTTTTATGAAAATGGCGAAGGCGAGCATACTCTCTGCCCGTACCGAAACGGCGGGCGATAAGCTTCGGGTCGAGTGCGTCGGGGACTATAGTGTTCCCGATTACCAGCCCGAGATCCGTCGTATTCTGCGCGTGCATACGCGGGTGCTTCCGTCGGGAAGGTACCGCCGCGGCGGCCATACCGAATGTGCGGGGCTCTGCGTGCATACCGTGCTTTACAGCACCGACGAGGGGGCGCTCGCAACCCTTGACGTGACCTCGGAATACGGATTTTCCTTCCCCTCGGAGGAGGGGGACGAGGTGCTTCTTTTAGCCCCGAGGGTCGAGGGGGTCAGCTGCCGTCTCGGCGGTCCGCGAAGGATCACGGTCAGGTGTATGCTCTCGCTCGTCCCCCACGTCTATGCCGAGGTCAAGAGTCCTGATCCGAGGGGACTTTCCGCGCTTGAGGGGGAGGATACGGTTTGCCTAACCCACCCGATTCGCACGGTGCGCGCCGAGCTGCTCGCGCCCCTTGAGCTTGCGCTTTCGGACACAAGGGGGGTCGAGGGCGGAAGCGAGCTTCTTGCCGCCGACGCAGAGGCTGAGGTCACCGAGGCGCACATCGTAGAAAAGGGCGCCGAGATCAAGGGCGAGGTGCTTGTATCGGCGCTCTTTTCGGGCGAGGGGGCGGTTCCTTATTTTCTAAGTCACCGCATTCCCTTTGAGGCGTGTCTGCCCTGTGAGGCGACCGAGCACGCCGAGGTCTTTGCCTATCCCACCGTCACCGCCCTTGAGGCGCGCGCCGTATCGGGGGAGGGCGCGGGGACGCGGCTTCTCATCGACGTGGGGCTTGAGCTTTCGGCAGAGGTTCTGACTCCAAGTGTCGAGAGGGTGGTTGTCGACGCCTTTTCGCTCAAATCCCCCCTCGTCGCACGCAAGGAAAGCATACCCATGACCGAACGGCTCGGAGTCGTGACCCATCGACTTGGGGTCGAATGTCGCACCTCGAGAAGCGAGAGCGACAGCGAGGACGCCTCGGCGATCGTCGATCTCGGAATGACGGTGCGCGTCACCTCTCAGGTGCGAGAGGGCGACTCTCTTACGGTTCGGGGCGATTGCCTTGCCGACGCCGCGCTTTTGCTCTGCTCGCACGACGCAGACGGGCATCCCGATTATGCAACCGCCTCCTTTTCGACCCCCTTCGAGGCGTGCATCGAGCTTCCGAGGGGGCTTGCCGAGGACGCCGAGCTCGAGGTTGGCGCAAGGGCTCTTGACGTTAAGGGAAGGCTTGAGGCGGCGTCGCTTTGCGCAGAGGGAGAGATCGTCCTTACGGTGCGCGCCACGCGCCGTCGGACCCTTTCGCTTGCCGTCGGGATGCAGGAGGGGGTGAGCGGTCAATCGTCTATGCTCGGCGACTCGGAGCTTCTCGCGGTCTATCCGACCGAGCGCGAGAGCCTTTGGAGCCTTGCCTTAAAATACCGCGTTTCCCCCGAGCGCATTGCCGAGCAGAACGGTCTGCCGCCCGAGGCGCTTGAATCGGCGGATCTCCCATCGTCGATCGACGGCTGTGCTCGGCTTCTTTTGGAGCGACAGTGACCTGAAATCAAAAACGCCGCGCGGAAATTTGCCGTGCGGCGTTTTTGTTTGAAAATCCTCTTGCATTCGCGTGCGCGATGTTGTATAATTATTTTAACTAACGATTCGTGCAAGCGGAGGGAAAAAGCGTGGAGCAGATCTATACCATACCCGTCAACGAGGCCTTTGACGATTCGAGGGACAATCCGAGCGTCGGCTGTCCGATCTGCTCGCTCTTTCGCCGCCTTGAGGAAAACGAGCTTCAGCTCATCCTCGGCGCCTCGATGATGGAGCCGGATATCCGCGTGAAGACCAACCGACTCGGCTTTTGCGGCGAGCATTACGCGAGTATGCAGCGGCGCAAGAACCGTCTTGGCATGGCTCTGATGCTCGAGAGCCATCTCGACGAGGCGCGCGACAGAATTTTTCCGCACGGGCTGACCGCGCTTCTGTCAAAATCGGGCGACATCTCGGCGCTAGGTGAGCTTGAGGGGTCCTGCTACGTCTGTCAGAGGGTCGATTTTCATCTTACGAACATGATCTCGACCGTCATTCTTCTTTGGGAAAACGACGAGGCCTTTCGCGAGAAGTTCGCGGCGCAGGGGCATTTTTGCCTTCCGCATTACCGCCGTCTGCTCGACTACGCCGACAAGCGCATGAGCAAAAAGGATAGGGCTTCGTTCAGGCGGGTGGCGGAATCGATCGAGCTTGCCTATTACGATCGCTTGCGCGAGGATATTAAGGAATTCTGCCGCAGCTTCGATTACCGCTTTGAGGGCGACGCCTCGCCCGAGAGCAAAACGGCGGTCGATCGCGCCGTGCGGTTTCTGTCCGGAAAAGAGGGAAGGGAGGTCAAGCCATGCTGATAGAATCGGTATCGGTCAAGCATTTTGGACTTCTGCACCATTTTGATCTGAAGCTTGGGGACAAGCTCAACGTCATCGAGGGCTCGAACGAGTCCGGAAAGAGTACGCTCTCTGCATTCATCCGCTTTATGCTCTACGGCTTTTCGAGCGACGAGGCCGGAATCGACGAGCGCCGCCGCCGCACGAGCTGGGACAGCGGAACGGCAGAGGGCGAGATGATCGTTTCGGTCAAGGGGCGGCGCTATCGCATTGAGCGCTATTCGGCGATCGTGCGAGGGCTTTCGGGAGAGGAAAAGTTCCGCGACCGCACGCGAACCATCGACGTTGCCGAGGGAAGCCTTGTAACCGAGACCGACGCCGGCGAGTATTTTCTCGGCGTGCCGAACGGCGTGTACGTATCCTCCGCCTTTATCAGTCAGCTTGACGATACGCGCGTCGGGGAGGATCGGATGCTCGACCAGATCACCTCGATCCTGTTCTCGGGCGATGAGAAAAAGAGCGCCGAGCGCGCCTCCGAGATGCTTCGCCGCCGTCGAGATAAGATGATCGCATCGGCAGGCGAGCAGGGGGATCTCTCGCGCCTGCGCCAAAGAGCCGCCGCACTCGTCGAGGAGCGCGAGCGTGCCGTCGAGATCAATCGCCTCCTGCTTCTAAGGGAGGCCGAGCTTACCCAAAGTCAAAACAGGACGAAAACGCTTGAAGAGGAGCTCTTTAAGCTTGAGAAGCTGAAGGGCAGCTTCAAGACGG
>JAFYMH010000062.1 GCA_017556685.1 Clostridia bacterium
GAGGCGAGCCCGAATCTGCGTCGGATCTCCTCGACGGTCCTATCAAGAGTCTTGCTCTTGACGTCGGTCTCGTCGTCGAAGATCCCGATCTGCCCCGAAAGCTCGGATGACGAGAGCCCAATGGCACGAACCGATACCGAGCGCAGGGGATTTTCCCATCCGTAATTTTTCCGAAAGAGCTCGCACGCCTCCTTGGCGATCGTTCTTGCACTTTGAGTGGGAGAGGAGAGCTTGCATTGCCATTCCTTGACGCGCAGGCGAGAATCGCGCACCGAGACTGCGATGCCGTCTGCATGGCGGTGATAGAGAAACAGACGGTGCCCGATCTCCTCGGTGAGAGAAAGGATGAGCGTTTCGACCTCGGATGGGGTCGTCAGATCCTGCGCCGTCGTGATCCCATGCCCAATCGAATGATCGGGACTCTCGTCTTCCCTCGCTTCGACGGGGGAGAAATCGAGTCCGAGTGCAAAGCGGCGCAGGTCGCGTCCCACGCTTCCGAGCAGACGGTACAGCGGCGCCTCGGGAAAGACGGCGAGATCCCCGATCGTTGAGATGCCGATCGTTTTCAGCCTTGCACCGGTTGCCGCGCCGACACCAAGCATATCCTTGGCAGGAAGGCGCCACGCAACGTCGCGAAAATTCTCCTTGGAGATCACGCTGACGGCATTCGGCTTTTTCATATCCGACGCGAGCTTTGCAAATACCTTATTAAAGGAAACGCCAACCGAGATGGTCAGTCCAAGCTCCTCCTTCACGGCGCGGCAAAGCTCTCTTGCGATCTCCTCGCCCGAGCCGAAGAGCCGGGCGCTGCTGCTGCAATCAAGCCAGCACTCGTCAAGCCCGAAGCTCTCAACGAGATCGGTATATCTCTCGTAGATTCTCCGAACGGCGCGGGAGATCCGCACGTATTCATCAAAATGAGGCGAAACCACTTTGAGTCCCGGGCATTTCCGCATCGCCTGCCAGATCGGCTCTGCCGTACGCACGCCCGATGCCTTCGCGCGCTCGTTTTTGGCAAGCACGATCCCATGGCGCTCGCTCTCGCTTCCGCAAACGGCGATCGGAAAATCCCTTAAGGTGGGATCGAGCATGCATTCGACCGATGCGTAAAAATTATTCATATCACAATGCAAAATCACTCGATCCATTATTTTATCCTCCGAATTTGCGTTTTCCTATTGACATTTCCGATGATTTCGTGTACAATATACGCAACATCGGGTGTCTTTTACAAACCAAGTATACACCCATGCTTGCGTTTTGTCAATAGCAAAATGCGAAATTTTGGGTGTTTTTTGTCATTGGAGGAAGAGCTATGCAAGAGAAGATGGGCTTTGGAGATCGCGTTCGTGCCGCAAGAAGAGCGAAAAAGCTTTCGCAAAAGGAGCTTTCCGAGCTCTCGGGAATCTCGCTTCGTACTCTTCAGAACTGGGAGGGAGGCGTCAGACGCCCCTCGCAGTTTGAGGCGGTCTCTCAGCTTGCCTTGGCGCTCGGCGTCTCGGCGTCCGACCTGCTTGACCCGTCGGATGCTCTGGTCATCGATGCGGCAGAGCGCGGCGGAAGCGCGGCGGCGCGCGATATTGCATCGCTTGTCAGCGAATGCTGCGGTCTTTTTGCCGGTGGCGAGCTTGACGAGGAGGAAAAAGACGGCATCATGGCGGCACTCACCGAGGCGTATTGGATCGCAAAGCGCGCGAACACGAAATACGGAAGCAAAAAATGAACAAGTCAACCCGTCCGCAGCTAAGGCGCATCGCCGAGGCGGTTCGCCGTCTCGTTTTGCGATGCGGCACGCGCGACCCATATCGGATCGCAAAGCTGCTTGGTATTTACGTTCTGTATCCCGAGGGGCTTTTGCATTTGAAGGGCTTTTATCGGGTGATCGAGGGAAAGCGCTTCATCTTTCTGAACAGCGCAGGCTCCGAGCAGGAAAAGCGCATCGTTTGCGCGCACGAGCTTGGGCACGATGCTCTGCACCGCGAATACGCAGAGAAAAGGGCGTTTCAGGAGTTTGAGCTATTCGGGCACGCCTCGCGGCACGAATACGAGGCGAATCTCTTTCTCGCCGAGCTTCTGATCGAGGACGAGGAAATGCTTACCTACGTCAAGGAGGGGAAAAGCAGCGAGGAGATCGCAACCCTCACCGAAACAGCCCCCACCGTGGCGGCGCTCAAATGCGAAATGCTGATCGCGCGCGGACACCCCCTGCGCGCACAGGGCTACGATTCGGGATTTTTAAGAAAGTAGAAAACGCAACGGTCACGTATCGCCGTTGCGTTTTCTCTTAATTGTAATATATCGTCTGTTATATATCAACGGATACCTTCAGATCAAGGGGAGTCCGAGGAGGAAGGCAAGGCGCTCGCGAAGCTCTGTGCCGACCGGAGAAAGCGGCAGACGAAGCTCGCCCGAGATCATGCCGCAAAGCTCGAGCGCACATTTAACGGGGGCAGGGTTCGTTTCGGCAAAAAGGGCGCGGATAAAGGGCAAAAGACGGTACTGCAGCTCCCTTGCCTTCTCGAGCCTGCCGCTCTCTGCCGCCGCCGTCAGCTCAACCGTTTCGCGCGGCAGAACGTTTGAAAGCACCGAGATGACCCCCTTGGCGCCGAGCGCCATTGCCGTCAGGATCGCCTGATCGTTTCCCGTATAGACCGTAAGGCGATCGCCAAGCTCCGAGATGAGATCGATTAGGCGCTCATAGCCGCCGCCCGCCTCCTTGACAGCGACGATCCCGGGATGTGCCGCAATACGGCGATAGAGCGGCACGTCAAGATCGACTCCCGTCCTTGACGGCACGTTATAGACGATGACGGGAAGATCGCCCGCATCGGCGATCGCATGGTAATGCCTGACCAGCCCATCAGAGGTTCCCTTGTTGTAATAGGGCGTGACCGCAAGGAGAAAATCGGCTCCTTCAGAAGATGCAAAGCTCGCTCGGCGGCAGCTGTGCTCGGTCGAGGGAGTTCCGACGCCAACGACCACCGGCAGACGTCCCCTCACCTTCTCAACCGTATACGATACGAGTCGACAAAACTCGCCTTCACCGAGCGTGGCGCACTCCCCCGTCGTTCCTGCAACGCAGAGCGCCGAGACTCCGCTCTCCACCTGAATCTCGATCAGCTCCCCCATTGCCTCAAGATCGAGCTTTCCGTCACAAAAGGGCGTTACGAGAGCCGTGCAAACGCCCGAAAAGAGTTCATGCTTCATAAAATTACTTGGTTCTTTCGATCGGGATATTGAAAAATCGAGTGAACTACTGTATAATAGTAGTGTATTATTATCTTATGCAGAATATGGAAAACCCGACAGCGCTCGCTTTCCGTTCTGCACAAAGCAAACGAGGAGCTGCATGAACCTAATCGTTAACGAACGCACAAAAACCGAGCTTCGCACCTCGGATTTCTATTACGATCTCCCCGAGGAGCTGATCGCACAGACCCCCGCCGACAGGCGCGACATGTCAAGGCTTCTGATCCTTGACAGGGAGAGCGGCGAGAGGCGCCATACCCATTTTCACGCCATCAAGGACGAGCTTCGTCCTGAGGATATGCTCGTTGTCAACGCCTCGAAGGTCATTCCCGCGAGGCTTTTCGGGAAAACCGAAAAAAACGGCAGAGAGATCGAGCTTCTGCTTCTCCGCCAGTATGACAACGGTGAGTGGGAATCGCTCGTTCGTCCCGGAAAGCGTGCGAAGGTGGGCGACCGCTTCACCTTTGGGGACGGCATTCTTTCGGGGGAGGTCATCGAGGTCGCCCTCGGAGGAAACCGAAGGATCGCCTTTTCCTACGATCGCGAGCGCTTTACGGGGATCTATTCGGTGCTTGATGCGATCGGAGAGCTTCCGCTCCCCCCCTACATCACTTCCCGTAGCGCCGCACCCGAGCGCTATCAGACCGTCTACGCCAAGGTCGAGGGCTCTGCTGCCGCACCGACGGCGGGACTGCATTTCACGCGCGAGCTGCTCGATGAGATCCGTGCAAGCGGTGTCGGATATGCAGAGGTCCTGCTTCATATCGGGCTTGGCACCTTCCGTCCCGTGAAAACCGATCGGATCGAGGACCATCTGATGCACAGAGAGCATTTCTGCATCACGGAGGCGGTTGCGAGCGAGATCAACGCACGCCGTGCCGCAGGCGGACGGCTCATCGCCATCGGGACCACCTCCTGCCGCGTGCTCGAAAGCGTTGCGGATGAAAACGGTATTGTCCACGCAGGCGAGGGGGAAACGGGGATCTTTATATACCCCGGCTATCGCTTCAAGGCGGTCGATGCGCTCGTGACGAATTTCCACCTTCCCGAATCGACCCTTCTGATGCTGGTTTCCGCCCTTGCGGGAAAGGATACCATGCTTGACGTGTACCGCGAGGCGGTCGAGATGAAGTATCGCTTTTTCTCCTTCGGGGACGCGATGCTGATACAATAAAAGATTTTATCGTATCAGCAGGTAAAAGGTAAGAGTGAAAAGTTAAGAGGTAATGAAGATTTTCGCCTGTGGCGAAAATCAACCGAACCTATTCACTATTCACTTTTACTTCTTACTTCGCGTACCCATCGGGGACGCGATGCTGATCCAATAAGCTTCCACTGAAAAGCAAACGAAGCAAGCTGAACTTCAGCTTGCTTCGTTTGCTTAAGACGGGAATCAGTCGACCGATCTTGCGCCGAGAATATCGATATGCGCGCGGTAAAACGCCTCAAAGCATCCCGCATCGAGCGCGTCGCGGATCCTTTGCATCAGCTCGTTGTAGAAATAGAGGTTGTGAAGCACGCAAAGGCGCATTCCGAGCGCCTCGCGCGCCTTGAAGAGATGGCGGATATAGGAGCGCGAATAGCTTCGGCAGGCAGGGCATTTGCACGAGGTGTCGATCGGCTTCGGGTCGGCAAAATACTTTTCGTTATTGATGTTCATCTTGCCGTGCCAGGTAAAGAGATTTCCGTGCCGCGCGTTTCGGCTCGGCATGACGCAATCAAAGAAGTCGATGCCGCGGCGTACCGCCTCGAGAAGGTTCTGGGGCGTTCCGACACCCATCAGATAGCGCGGCTTGTTTTCGGGCATATGCGGCTCGACCGTTTCGATGATGTGGTACATCACCTCGGTTTCCTCCCCGACGGCAAGACCGCCGATGGCATAGCCAGGGAGATCAAGCTCGGCAGAGCGCTGCATGCTTTCAATACGCAGATTCTCATAGGTCCCCCCCTGCCCGATGCCAAAGAGGAGCTGACTTGGGTTGACGGTTCCCTCTTCGCGGTTGAGACGCTCGAGCTCTGCCTTGCATCTTGCAAGCCAGCGAAGGGTACGCTTCATTGAGCGCTCGACGTACGCGTAGGGCGCTGGGTTCTCAACGCACTCGTCAAACGCCATCGCGATGGTGGAGCCGAGATGCGACTGGATCCGCATGCTCTCCTCGGGTCCCATGAAGATGCGCGCACCGTCCATATGCGAGCTGAAGGTCATGTTGAAGACCAGCGCCGTGACGAACTGAATCATACCGCACAGCCAACCCTGGAGCAAAAGTCCCTCACGTCGGATGGGCAGGCTGTGGTAGAAGTCTACCGAGGGACGGCGACACAAA
>JAFYMH010000063.1 GCA_017556685.1 Clostridia bacterium
GAACATCGTAAAGGGAATGTCTCCTGCGACCATTGCCTGATAGGAAGCGTAGCCGATTCCGGGGATGCTGTACAGCGTCTCGGTGATCAGAGCGCCCGAGAAAAGTCCCGGGAGCGATCCGCCGACGATGGTGACGATCGGGATCAGGGTGTTACGGAATGCGTGATGATAAACGACCCTTCTCTCCGAAAGACCCTTGGCGCGCGCCGTACGGATATAGTCGGAGTTCAGGACCTCGAGCATATTGGTTCTCGTATATCTCATGAGCGAGCCGATCGAGATGACGACGATCGTCACGACGGGGAGCACGAGATGCACACCCTTGTCGAGAAGCTGCTCAAATGCGTTCATAGTCAGATGATTTCGTCCGGTCAAGCCAAAGGCGTCAAACCACTTCAGGCGATATGCAAAGACGAGCTTGAGCAGGGACGCAAAGAAGAAGGTGGGAAGCGAGATTCCCGCCAGAGCGATGACCGAGATGGTATAGTCGGTCTTACTGTACTGCTTGGTTGCCGCAATAACGCCGAGCGGCACCGAGATCATGACCTGCAAAACGAAGGCAATGAGACCCATCACAAACGAAACCCAGATGACGTCCTGGAACTTCTCAACGACCGGAACGGTATAATGCCAGCTGTCGCCGAAATTGCCCGTTGCGGCTCGTCCGAGCCAGGAGAAAAAGCCGGGCACGATCCCCTTGTCCATTCCGTAGCTCGCCTCAAGCTTCTCAAGAATCTGCTCGTAGGTCAGAGTCTGACCGGGAGCCACTGCGCGCTCTCTTGCCTTTGCCTCGACGTACGAGGTGGGCAAGCATCTCATCATGGTATAGATAATGAATGCTACGAACAGCAATATCAGAAGCGAGAGCAGCACTCGTTTTAGAATGTATTTTGGCACGATAAGCCTCCGTTATACAAGGGGGCGAGATCCCCCGAGAGTTTCATCCTTACTAAAGGAAAGGGTTGGTTTTGCTTACCCCGAGGGGCACCTCTGCGAGTGCTCCCCCGAGTAAACAACATGTCATCCTGCGCGAAACGCGCAGGATGACGGTATGGAAGCGCCGATATTTGGGTTCGGCTTACTTCATTTCCAGGTTCTGGATCTCAGCCATCCAGCCGTAGAAGGTGGTGATGTCGGGAGTGACGGTGCTCATGTCAACGTTCGAGCCGAATGCGATCGCGTTCTGTCTCTGGTAGACGGGAACCTCAACTGCCCAGTCGATAACGATGTCAAGGCACTCCTTGTACATGATCTTTCTTGCAGACTGATCAAGGGTCTTTCTTGCGGCGAGGATCAGCTCGTCGAGCTCAGCATCTGCAATATCGTACATGTAGTTCGAGCCACCTGCCTCAAGACCGCCTGCGACACCCGAGTAGTAGATCTGGTACATATCGGGGTCAACGGTTGCGCCCCAAGCAGCAGTCCACATCTGGCAGGTGCCTGCATCGATGGCATCCCACAGGAGCGAGGAGTCGGAAAGATCCTTGACTTCGATGTCAACGCCGAGCTCCTTCAGAGCAGTAACGCCCATGCTAGCCATCATGAAGGAGGGGTGATCACCCTTACCGTCAGCGGGGATCCAGAGCTCGAACGAAGCGGGAGCACCTGCGGGAGCCGCGGTGATCTTACCGTTCGAAACGGTGTAGCCTGCTGCCTCGAGGAATCCGAGAGCTGCGGTCTTAGCTGCAGCATACTTCTCAGCGGTGGTCATGGTCGAAGTGTAGATCGGGTTGCCGTTAACGTCCTTCGAGAATGCGATCTCGTAGCCTGCGTCGGTGGGACGCGGAGCAGCCCAAGAGGTATCGGAGATCGGGTAGTTGATGACCGATGCCTGCTCGCCGTAGTAGGTGTCAACCGAAACGTCGCGGTAGACCGAGAAGATGGTCGCGAATGCACGGCGGAGGTTCTTGGAAGCGTCGGAATCGGGATCGCCTGCGATGTTGAGTGCGTTCGCGCTCATACCGAGGTAGCCGTAGCCGAGGTTGTTAACGGTGTTGATGTTGACCTTGCTGCCGTTCAGCGAGCCACCGTTTGCCTCCTTGATCTGTGCAACGGTCTCCTTGTCGAAGGAGGGATCCGAGATATCGATGTTGCCGGCGAGGATGCCGTTGAGCTTATCGTCGTCGGAGAGGCACTCAACGAAGTTGACGTACTTGGTCTTGGGAGCGCCGAGGAAGTAGTTGTTGTTTGCCTCGAAGTAAACAACGCCGTTCTCAAACTTCACGAACTTGTAAGGACCTGCGCCCATCGGGACGGTGGTCTTTGCACGGACGGAGGAGAGATCGCCCTTGGTGAAGCCGAACTTGTTGTTCTCAACGTCGACCTCGCTGTTACCGTAGTAATGAGCGGGAGCGATGGTGATGCCGAGCTGATAGATCGCGGTTGCGTCAACCTCGGTGAGGACGACTCTCAGCTTGTAGTCGTTGATCTTCTGGATACCCGAAATGTTGGGAGCGGTCACGCCCGCATCAAGGTAGCTTGCGTCAAGCTTTCCAAGAAGAAGCGTCTTGAAGGCGGAGCCGGCGCTCTCGTAGTTGATGCCGTTATCGGAGATATCGTAGCCATACTTAG
This sequence comes from Clostridia bacterium, assembly GCA_017556685.1. GTDB lineage: Bacteria > Bacillota > Clostridia > Oscillospirales > CAG-272 > UBA1740. Next base: position 2,572 of record JAFYMH010000063.1, read on the forward strand.
CAACGATAGCTGCGAAGAAGTCTGCGGTGGTTGCATCTGCTGCCAGACCGCCGAAGCCCCAAAGAGCTGCTGCCTCAGCAACGGTGGTTGCACCGTAGTCCTTGCAGTAGTCAAAGATCTCCTGCGTGAACTCTGCGCCTGCGGCGTAGAATGCATTCCAGAAGGTCTCTGCCATAATTGCAGTGTAGTATTCGGTGCCCTCTGCGCTGTCCTCTTCGCCGTCGTTCAGAATACGCTGCCAGATCGGGGTTCCGCGGTACTCTGCCATACCCTCGATCGGAAGAGCGAAGAAGGTCGAGCTGCCGTCGTAGGTCGGGTCGCTGAGAACGTACATCGAGAAGATGACGTCGTCAACGGTCAGAGCCACGCCGTCCGAGAACTTGAGGTCCTCGCGGAGCTCGAAGTCGTAGTAAACCTTTCCGGTCACGTCGTCAACGGTGACCGTCAGGTCAGCCGGACCGTAGTATTTGTAATCGGTGCCGTTGTACTTGATCGTCTCGCCGGTCTTACCCTTGTAGACGATCGCACCCGTACGGTCGGACGTGAGCAGTCCGAGGCTCGTCATAGCGGCAACGTCCTGATCATATGCAGTCTCGCTGAAGAACGGCGAGAACTTGCTGTTGAAAGGAGCATAGCCCACGACAAGCGTCTTGTCCTTGTCTTTGCCGCCGCATGCTGCAAACATAGCAACGCACATAACAAGCAAGAGCATCAGTGCTGTGATTTTCTTGAAGTTTTTCATAGTTTCCTCCTATAAAAATTTTCTATAACGTCGCTTTACGCGATATTACCGATTGGATCAGTCCTTCTCGTCAAGGGACGGGGGGAGCTGCTTTTCATACCTCAAAGTCCCCGACAGACGAAAAAGGAGAAACGAAAGCAAGGCAGAGAGCGAAAGGAGCAAAAAATACGTCAGAGTTGCAAAAAGCTTTCCCTCAAAGCCGTTCAGGATAAGATAAAGAGCCACCGCCAAAAGGCACGGCAGAGCCGAGATCGCCGAGATCATGCCTCGCATTTTCAAAAGCACGGCAGACTTTTCATACACATACGCTCGGATCGGATCACCCGAGAGGAGAAGCCGCGCCGCCGCCACAAACAGAAAGAGTCCTGCGGTCAGGCATAGCACCCAGGGGATCAGAACGTAAAAGCAATCGTCCATGCCGGCCGAGGGGATGCACCCTGCCGCAAGGGTTGCGGCAAGCGAAAGACTCGAGAAGAGAGCAAGGCTTGCATACCGCCGCTGCCGCTCGCGAGCGTCGCCCACGAAGCGATAGGTCACGCCGCGATAAACGAATCGACCGCCCTCACCCCGCACGAAATCGCCAAGGTGCGCGCGCCTGCCTCTTCCGGATCGGTTCTCGTCCTTCATGAATCCTCTCAAAGCCCCGAAGCCCACAGAGATCCTTCATTTTGGTGCAAGGCTCACCTTGCACCAAAATGCCCCCGGGGGCATTCGCGTTTGCTTTTTTGCGTTTTCTACACTTTATTATGATAAATTATATACGAAACATTTCGATTTGTCAAGTCAAAGTTCGCCTTCTTTGTAAATTTCATTGATTTTTTGTGAAATATTACCAAAAATATTTCCAAAAATTCGATCCCGCCCCCTTGCTCCCCCTGTTTTTCCATTCCCTTCCGATTGCGAAAGCGAAAAGAATCCAATCAAAAGAAGAAAAACGGAGTTTTACGGCAAGCGCACAAAGCAACGGCTATACATACCGCGAGGAGCGCTTCGGATTTCGAGCAGAAATCGCCGGCTGACGAGCGAGAGGCGTACATGCGTACGCCGAGTGAGGAAACGGCGATAGAGCGAAAAGAATTAAATTGAATGAAGAAAACCGAAGGTTTTCAACCTTAAAAAATTTACGAGAGTAAAAAGAAAATCGGGCGTTAGGACAAACCCTAACACCCGAATTCTCTTTTCGCTCGGTTATGCCGAAAAGCGAACGCTCCGCATCAAAGCTTGACGGGAACGAAGAAGTACACGCAGAACAGCGCCGTCACAACGAGTGCAACGATCGAAACGTTCCAGACCGGCTTCTCGCCCTTCTTGCAAGCGAACTTGACAAGGTCAACGAGGTAAGCGAGTGCGTTCATTGCGGTGAAGGAAAGCAGACCGATGCCGATACCCGTGGTGATCGAGTAGGAGAGAACCATGACAACGATCGTCAGGAAGGCGGCGGTTGCGTTGATCGCGTTCGAGAAGTCAACGCTCTTGATGTTGTTCTTCATCATGAGAACGCCGACGTAGATCAGAGCCGAAGCTGCGGCAGCCGAGGGGATGGCATAGAAGATCGGCATTGCGAACATGGCAAGGACGAACATGCAGGCGGTGGTGAATGCGGTCAGACCGGTTCTGCCGCCGGCGGAAACGCCCGCGCCCGACTCAACGAAGGTCGTGACGGTCGAGGTTCCGAGCATGGCGCCCGTGCAGGTTGCAACGGCGTCAGAGATCATGAGCTTGCCGTAGTTGTGGGGCTTATCGTTCTCGTCGGAGAGGATGCGGTTACCGCCGCAGCAGCCGACGATGGTTCCCATCGTGTCGAACATATCGATCATGCACATTGCGATGACCGCAAGGATGACGGCGAAGATCGAGGAATCGCCGGGAATTACGCCGTCCTTAAAGACGTCGACGAAGGAGCCGAAGACCGAGGTCTCTCCTCCGGCGAAGAAGTCGGCGAAGTTCTCCCAGAACTTCCAGGAGACCGCATCGGTGCCCTTAAGGACCGAGAGATCGGTCACGCCGAAGGGGATACCGACAATCGTTGCGCCGAGGATACCGAAGATGATCGAGCCCTTGACCTTCAGCTTGTCAAGAACGGCGATGAGAGCAAGTCCGATCAGGGCAACAGTTGCGGTCTTTGCCGCATAGATCGGTGCAACTCCAAAGCCGTCGTTTACGTACTGCAGACCGTTAAAGTCCTTGAAGTTCACAAGAGCAACCTGAGTATAATCGTTCGTCAGGATAATACCCGCATTCTGGAAGCCGATGTAAGCGATGAAGAGTCCAATACCGACCGAGATCGCACCGCGCACTGCCACGGGCATGCCGTCAAATACCAGCTCACGGAAGGTCTTTCCCTTGATCGCAATGACCGACAGAAGCAGGAAGACGAGTCCCGAGATCAGGACGAGGAAGAACGCCTGTCCTGGGGTAAAGGTTCCGTACCCTCCACGGCCGGCGAGCATACCGCCGAGCATAGAGTTCAGACCCATACCCGATGCCTGCGCAAGCGGCATCTTGGCAAAGAATGCCATCAGCAGCGTTCCGATGATCGCACCGAGAGCGGTTGCGATAAAGCAGGACGCCCAGTAAGGATTGCCCTTACCGAAGATCTGATCCGGGTTGACCGTCAGAATGTAAGCCATTGCAAGGAAGGTTACGATACCCGCAACGATCTCGGTTCTGACCGTCGTCTGCTTTTCCTTTGAAAAGCCGACGAAGCTGAGAAACTTTTTCATAACTACCTC
>JAFYMH010000001.1 GCA_017556685.1 Clostridia bacterium
CCCGTTATACTTGCCGCCTCGCAAAACTCTCGCGCCTGAACGACGGCGTTCTGCCCGGTCGTTGCATCAAGAACCAAAAGCGTTTCACGACATGCCAAGGGAAGCTCGCGGTCAATCACTCGGTTAATCTTGCTAAGCTCGTCCATCAGGTTCTTCTTGTTGTGAAGACGTCCCGCGGTATCAACGATCAGAACGTCGGCGCCTCTGCTTTTCGACGCCTGGATCGCATCGTATACGACCGAGGCGGGATCTGCCCCCGCGCTTTGGCGGATCATATCGACACCTGCGCGCTCGCACCAAACTCCAAGCTGCTCGGCGGCAGCGGCACGGAAGGTATCAGCCGCCGCAACGACGACTCTCTTCCCTTTTCCCTTCAGATCCGCCGAGATCTTGCCGATCGAGGTCGTTTTACCGACGCCGTTCACTCCGATCACCAAAATGACCGAGGGCTTACTGTCAAGCTTAAGCGCCTGGTAGTCACCGATCAGGCTTCGCAGGTTTGCGTAAAGCAGGTCCTTGACGGCGATCGCATCGGTTATATGCTGCTCCTTGACGGTTTGACGAAGCGTATCGAGAAGCTCCTCGGTGGTTTCGACACCGACGTCCGCCTCGATCAGAAGCTCCTCAAGCTCATCGAAAAGATCCTCGTCAATTTTGGTAAATCGAGAGAAAAGATCCTCGATCTTTCCAAAAATTGCACGCTTGGTCTTAAAGAGCCCTGCCTTCAGTTTTTCAAAGAATGCCATCGAGCAACTCCTTTTGCTTACTTTCGATCTCGCCGACGTCAAGCGGAATCACCTTGGAAATTCCGCGCTCGGGCATCGTTACGCCGTAGAGTCGGTCTGCGATCTCCATGGTTCCGCGGCGGTGCGTGATCATAATGAACTGCGTATCCGAGCAGAACTTCTTAATGTATTCGCCGAGGCGGTAAACGTTGACCTCATCAAGCGCCGCCTCGATCTCGTCAAGGATACTGAAGGGGGTCGGGTTGACCTTCAGGATCGAGAAGAAGAGCGCGATCGCAACGAAGGTTTGCTCTCCGCCCGAAAGGAGCGCCATGTTCTTGATGATCTTGCCGGGGGGCGCCGCCTTGATCTCGATCCCGGTGTTAAGAACGTCCTCGGGATCGGTCAGCGAAAGCTCGGCGGATCCGCCGCCAAAGAGCTCGCGGAAGACGATGCCGAAATTCTCGTTGATGCGCTGGAAAACCTCAAGGAAGGTCCGCTTCATCTCCCCTTCAAGCTGATCAATGATGTGAACGAGATCCTCATAGGAGGTCTTCAGATCAACGTACTGCGTATTAAGGGTATCGTAACGCTCCTTTAGCTCGCCGTACTCCTCGATCGCGTTCATATTGACCGAGCCGAGCGCGCGAAGCTTTCCGCGAAGCGAGCCCTGCCGCGTTGCAAATTCGGAGCGGTTCTCCTTTGAAACGGCAGGATAACCAAGCGCAACGGCATCCTCGTAGGAGATCTCATAGTCCTCCCAAAGCTTGGATCCGAGGCGGTCCTGCTCGTTTTTCAGCTCTGCAAGCTTATTCTCATTGGTAACGTTCGTCTTGTAGCAAAGCTCCTTATCGCTCGTCTTGATCTTAATGCGCTGACGAAGCTCGGTAAGGCGCTTTTCATAGTCCTGGGTGTCGCTTTCAACGTCGGTTCGGTTGCCGCGGAATCCGTCGAGCTCGCTCCGTACCGCCTCGTACTGCTCACGGTTCGAGGAAAGCTCCTTTAGAAGAGCGTCGTTTTTCTCTCCGTAGCCCGAAATGAGCGCTCTCTGCGCCTCGCAGTCCTTTTCGAAGTCACCGTCACGCTTTGAAAAGGCGTCTGCCATCTGCTCGCATGCCTCGATGTCCTTTTTCACCTCAGTGATTCGGACGAAAAGATCGGCGGCAAGCTCGGCAAGCTCGGAACGTCGGTCATCCGTAGCATTTCGCTTGATTGAAAGCTGCTCTCTTTCCGAGCGGATCTGAGAAGCGGCGTTTTTTGCCGCCTCATGGCGCTCGATCAGTCCATTTAGCTCTGCCTGTCCTCTTTCTTTTGAAGAAAGAAGAGCATCGTGATCCGAGCGCAGACGCTCGATGAGCGCAAGATTTGATCTGTAAAGCTCAACGGCATGGTCATATTCCTGAAGCTGAGAGCGCGACATCGTATGAAGAAGATCAAGATTCTGCTCCTATCGCGAATCTCCTGCTTCGTGCCTGCAAGCTTGCCCTCTATCTCGGCAAGCTCATTTTCAAGTTCTCTGACCTCCCCGTCAAGCTCCTTTGCACTTGCGCGGAGCTTTGAGATATCGGCGGCGCGTGAGAGGATACCGCCGTCTGCCTTGGTCGATCCACCCGTGATCGGTCCGCCGACGTTCACGATCTGACCGTCAAGCGTAA
>JAFYMH010000064.1 GCA_017556685.1 Clostridia bacterium
GGCGGGGCTTTCCCGCGCCCTTGACGAGATCCTGAAGATGCGGTGCGACCTTGACGGTGCGGCGCTTGACGGCGTTGACGCCTTTGAGCTTTACGGCATGATCATCGTTGCCGAATCGATCGTTCGGGACGCACTCTCGCGCGACGAGAGCATCGGCGCGCATTATCTTGCAGACTGACCGTTCAAAGTGAACGGGGAAGGAGAATTCGATGCAAAGCACACTTGAGGCGGCATACGCCAAGGTGAACCTCTTCCTTGGGGTCACTGAAAAGAGAAGCGACGGCTTCCATGAGATCTCAAGCGTGATGCACTCGCTCTCCCTTTGCGACCGTCTGACAGTCGGGGTCGAAAGCTCGGTCCTACCTGAGATACGGCTTCGCGTTTTTCCGAAAAGCAATATTCCCGAGGACCAAAGAAACCTCGTTTGGAGGGCTGCCGCGGCGTTTCTTGAGCGCGTCAGGATCCCTTTGTCTGTTGATCTGACCCTTGAGAAGATTATCCCGAGCGAAGCGGGACTCGGCGGGGGTAGCAGTGACGCGGCGGCAACGCTTCGTGCGCTTAACCGACTGCTTGGCGCCCCCCTTTCGACCGAGGAGCTTCTTCTTCTCGCCGCCTCGCTTGGCTCCGACGTTCCCTTCTGCCTGCTTGGCGGAACGGCGCTCTGCACGGGACGCGGGGAGAGGATCGTCCCTATTTCCGAGCCTCTTTCGCTTTACGCCGTCGTCTGCAAGGGAAGCGAGGGGGTGTCCACCCCGAAGGCGTACCGCGCGCTTGATCTCCTCTATTCGGATTTTTCCGATCCCTCACTTGTCCCTATGCAATCTGCCGACGGCATGGCAGAGCTTTGCAGGAGAAGAGATTCCCTTTCGGTTGCAAAGGGACTTTATAACGTTTTTGAAAGCGTGGTCTACCCGTCTTGCCCCGAGGCGATGGCGCAAAGGGATCGCCTGCTTTCGCTTGGCGCCGACGGCGCGCTTCTTTCGGGAAGCGGCTCTGCCGTCTTTGGCCTCTTCTCGGATCTCGAGAGGGCAAGGAAAGCCGCCGAGCGGCTTGACGGGTTCGCATTCGTAGCAGAGAGCGCGCCCGCCTCGCTTCGCTATCCCGATTGAATCGATTTTGTGAAAGGAGAATGACCGTGACGAAAACCGATCTTCTGAAAAAGCTTCGCCGTTTCCTTCGGATCCCACCCGTGCAGTGCGTTCTCCTTGCTTTTGTGCTGAACCTCACGATCGAGATCCTGTGCCGCCGATCGCTGGTCTCTGCGCTCGTCTTCCTTTTTACCTCCCCCTTTTATTTTCTCGTGGGGTGGACGATCATCTTTGCAACTCTGACGGTCGCCCTCTTCATTCCGAAAAGAGGCTTTACGCTTCTTTTGCTCTCGACCCTCTGGTTTGCCCTCGGGGTCACCAACTGCGTGCTCGTCCTCGTTCGTACGGCGCCCTTTGAAGCGGTCGACCTCTCGATTTTGAGAACGGGACTTGGGATCATCACGATCTATATGGAGATCTGGCAGATCGTTCTGACGGCGGGTGCGATCCTCGGCGTGATCGTCGCGCTCATCATTCTTGGCATCCGCATGAAGCGCTCGCGCATTTCCATTCGGCAGGCGACAGCTTCCTTCCTTTCGGGTGCGGCGCTGACCGCTGCTCTGATCGTCCCCGCCAATCTTTTCGACGTTTATCCGAACTCCTTCCCGAATCTGACCGAGGCGTACGACGGGTATGGTTTCGTTTACTGCTTTTCCTGCAGTATTTTCGACCGAGGGGTCGATAAGCCCGACGATTACAGCGAGGAGCGTATGGAGCAGCTGCTCGAGATGCTTTCCGAGCTTCGCCCAGCCGAGGTCGGCAAAACGCCGAATATTATCTTTTTGCAGCTTGAGTCCTTCATCGACGTTAACCGCCTGCTTGGCGTAAGCTTCGTCGACAGAGAGGGGAATACGGTCGATCCGACCCCCTATTTTACCCATCTCAAGGAGTCGTACGGCTCCGGTCTTTTGCGCGTGCCGACGATCGGTGCGGGAACCGCGAATACCGAGTTTGAGATGATCACCGGCATGAGTCACCACGATTTCGGAACAGGGGAGTACCCCTACAAATCGTTTTTGAAAAAGCGCGCCTGCGAGTCGTTGCCCCACCTGCTCAGGGAGTACGGCTATACCTCGCATGCGATCCATAACCATACGGGAACCTTCTACGAGCGGAATATCGCATACGCCTCGCTCGGCTTTGATACCTTCATTCCGCTTGAGTACATGCAGGACGTCGAGTACAATTCGCTCGGATGGGCCAAGGACGGTGTTCTGACCGAGCAGATCCTCGCGGCCCTTACCTCGACCGACTCAAGTGACCTTATTCTGACGATCTCTGTGCAGGGGCACGGAAAGTATAAGGCAGAGGACGATCCTCTTTACAGCGCCGTCTCGGAGAGCGTTGACGGCTCGGTGCTCGGCGCGCTGTCCTATTACGTCGGTCAGCTTGCCGAAATGGATCGCTTTCTCATGGAACTGACCGATGCGCTTACGGCGCTCGGTGAGGATACCGTGCTCGTCATGTACGGCGACCACCTGCCGTCGCTCGGGCTCACCGAGTCGGATCTTGCCGAGGGCGATATGTATCAGACCGACTACGTGATCTGGACGAATTTTGACGCTCAGTACGAGGACAGAGATCTTGCTTCCTATCAGCTTGCCGCATACGCCTGCCTCGGTGCCGACGTCTCGACCGGATATATCTTCCGTCTGCATCAGGCAATGCTGACCGAGGGCGTTTCGGATTACGGACAAGAGCTTCAGCTGCTTGAGTACGATATGCTCTACGGTAAGCGTTACGTTTACGGCAAAACGAATCCCTATACGCCGACCGATCTGCAGTTCGGCGTTCTTCCGATCAGGATCGTCGAGGTCGAGCAAGCAAAGGAGGGCTTTACCGTATCGGGAGAGAACTTTACAGAATTCAGCGTCGTTTATCTCAACGGCAAAAAATGCAAAACGAGCTTTGATGCCGAAAGCGGCACTCTGACGGTTTCGGGAAAATCGATCTCCGAGGGCGATAAGATCCGCGTCGGACAACTCACGGCGGACGGCGTGGTGCTCGGAAAGAGCGAGGTATTCCTTTTGGGAGAGGACGACTGAATAAGAAAATAGGATGGCGCACGCGGTACGCGTGCGCCATCCTGTTTTTTGGCTTATTGCGTTGATTTTTTAAGAAGCAGGTCGCCGTCGTTTAGCTCTGCTGTGACCGTGTCTCCCACTTTGATCTCACCGCGTAGGAGCATATCCGAGAGAGGATCCTCGATCAGTCTTGTGACGTGGCGGCGCATCGGTCTTGCGCCGAATTTTCTGTCGTGTCCAAGCTCGGCGATGTGATTGCAAACGGCATCCGAGAAAACGACCGTCAAGCCAAGCCTTTCGGCGCGCTCGCAAACCTCCCGTAGCATCAGAGATGCAATCTGCCGTAGAGCGCTGTCGCTAAGGCGCCTGAAAACCACGATCTCGTCAAGGCGGTTGATAAACTCGGGTCGGAAGGTGCGCGAGAGGGCGCGCATGACGTCCGACGTTTGCGCACGGTGCGCGCGCTCACCGTCAAGCACCCTCTCCCCAAAGCCGAGCACCGAGTCGCCCGTTACGCTCTCAGCACCGACGTTGGAGGTCATGATTAGAACCGCGTTTCGCGCATCGATCCGATGCCCCTGCGAATCGGTCAGGATGCCGTCCTCCATCATCTGAAGCAGGATACCCGTCACGTCGGGATGCGCCTTTTCGATCTCGTCAAAGAGCACGACCGAGTAGGGACGGCGTCGAAGCTGCTCTGTGAGCTGACCGCCCTCCTCGTGCCCGATATATCCGGGGGGAGAGCCGACGAGGCGTGCGACGCTGTGCTTTTCCATATATTCCGACATATCGAGTCGGATCATTGCGTCTTCAGATCCGAAAAGCTCCTCGGAAAGGACCTTGGTCAGCTCGGTTTTCCCAACCCCCGTTGGCCCGAGAAAGAGAAAGGAGCCGATTGGGCGACGCGGATCCTTCATGCCGACGCGGCCGCGCCGAATGGCGCGCGCAAGCGCCGAGATCGCCTCCTCCTGACCGATAACTCGCCCTGACAAGCGCTGCTCAAGATGAACAAGCCTTTCGTTTTCCCCCTCGCAAAGCCGACGGATCGGGATCCCCGTCCAGGCGGTAACGATCTCGGCAATATCCTCCGAGTCGACCGAATCTGCTGTCCCCTCGCGGATCCTGCGCTCGCTTTCAAGGCGCTGAATTCGCTCAAGCAGGCAGCTTTCCTTATCCCTGAGAACGGCGGCTCCCTCGAAATCCTGGGCGCGGATCGCCTCTTCTTTGTTCCCGGAAACGCGGCGAAGCTCCTCCTCGGTTCGGCGCAGATCCGGCGTTGGCTCGGTTCGGCTGATGCGAAGCTTTGCCGCCGCCTCGTCGAGAAGATCGATCGCCTTGTCGGGAAGGCGCCTGTCGGTAATATAGCGAACCGACAGATCGACTGCGGATCGGATGGCTCTGTCGGTGATCCGAAGCTTATGGTGCGCCTCGTAGCGGTCTCGAAGGCCAAAGAGGATCGCCTCTGCCTCCTTTGGCGTCGGCTCTCCGACCTTCACCGCCTGAAAGCGCCTTTCAAGAGCGCTGTCCTTTTCGATATAGCGGCGGTATTCCGCCGTCGTCGTTGCGCCGATGACGCGAAGCTCTCCGCGCGCAAGGGCGGGCTTGAGGATGTTTGCCGCATCAACCGCCCCCTCGGCGGCTCCCGCACCGACGATCGTGTGGATCTCGTCAATAAAGAGAATGATCGATGGGTTGCTTGCCGCCTCCGCCATGACCGCCTTCATCCGCTCCTCAAACTCCCCTCGGTATTTGGCTCCGGCGATCATCCCCGAGATATCAAGCGTCATGACCGTGCGCCCCTCAAGCGGCTCGGGGACGTTGCCGTCGGCGATCATCTGTGCGATCCCCTCAACGACCGCCGTTTTGCCGACCCCCGGCTCTCCGATCAGGCAAGGATTGTTCTTGGTCCTTCGGCAGAGAATACGGATAACGCGCGTGATCTCATCCTCTCGCCCAATGATCGGGTCAAGCCGTCCGCGTCGGGCCGCCTCGGTCAGGTCCCGACCGTAGCTTGAAATTTGGGGAAGCTCCGAGCTTGCCTTTTTGCCCTCGCGCGACGGCTTCTGAGAGCCGTCGGCTCCCCCGAGTGAGGTCAAATCCCCCTTCAGGTCGGAAATGCCGAGAGAAAAGGATACGAGAAGCTTATAAGCAAC
>JAFYMH010000065.1 GCA_017556685.1 Clostridia bacterium
CCATCCCCGCAACCAATCAGCTCGTTGAGCACGATTTCTCCTACCGCTACAAGGCGGCAGGCGTTAAGGCGATCGTTTGTACCGCGGACGGCGACGTTTCAAGCGAGGCGGAAAAGGCGGCGCAGGACTTCCCTGATCTGCTGAAGATCATGGTTGGCGGCGAGAAAGCGGGCTGGCATGACTTTAACGTCGAGATGGAGCGCTTTAGCACCCATTACCACCGCAGTGAGGCAACCCCGTCGGGAGACGATCCGATGCTGATGGTCTTTACCTCGGGAACGACCGGCTATCCCCGTATCGCCACCCACTCCTACAAGTACGCTCTCGGACATTACCCCACCGCCAAGCATTGGCACAACGTCAACCCAAATGGTCTGCACTTTACCATCTCGGATACCGGATGGGGCAAGGCGTTTTGGGGCAAGCTCTACGGGCAGTGGCTGTGTGAGGCGGCGGTCTTTACCTACGACTTCGACCGCTTCCGCTCGGAGGACATTCTGCCGATGTTCGCAAAGTACGGCATCACCACCTTCTGTGCGCCCCCGACGATGTACCGCTTCTTCATCAAGGAGGATCTCTCGAAATACGATCTCTCCTCGATCGAGTACGCAACGACGGCAGGCGAGGCGCTCAATCCCGAGGTGTTCAGTCAGTTTAAGAAGGCAACGGGGCTTACCATCATGGAGGGCTTTGGGCAGACCGAAACCACCCTTTCGATCGCCAACTTCGTCGGCTCGACCCCGAGGATCGGCTCGATGGGACGGCCAAGCCCCCTTTACGACGTCGTTCTGCTTGACGCCGACGGCAACGAATGCAAGACGGGTGACGTTGGAGAGATCTGCATCCGCACCAAGAACGGCGCCCCCTGCGGTCTGTTTATCGGCTACTACCGCGACGAGGAAAAAACGCGCGAGGCGTGGCACGACGGCTACTACCATACGGGAGATCAGGCAACGATGGACGAGGACGGCTACCTCTGGTACGTCGGCCGCATCGACGACGTCATTAAGTCCTCGGGCTATCGCATCGGTCCGTTCGAGATCGAGAGCGTGATCATGGAGCTTCCCTACGTGCTTGAGTGCGCCATCACGCCGGTTCCCGACGAGGTGCGCGGTCAGATCGTCAAGGCAACCATCGTGCTCGTCAAGGGAACGGTCGGAACCGAGGCCCTGAAAAAGGAGATCCAGGAATACGTCAAGACGCATACCGCGCCCTACAAGTATCCGAGGATCGTCGAGTTCGTAAGTGAGCTTCCCAAAACCATCAGCGGCAAGATCCGCCGCGTCGAGATCCGTAAAAACGATCTTGAGAAAGTAAGCAAATAAAACCGTAAGCCGCCTCGGGCAAAAGCCGAGGCGGCTCGTTTTCTGTGCTTCCCACGGTCGTGAGTTCAAAACACACCCATAAAGCAAAAAAGGAACCGAGAAGATCTCGATTCCTTTTGGAGCTGGTGGTGAGATTTGAACTCACGACCTGCTGATTACGAATCAGCTGCACTGCCCCTGTGCTACACCAGCGTATGCCTCTTGGCAAATCCGAATGGTATTGTAGCATGGATTTCGGATTTTGTCAAGAGGATTTTCCTTCTTTTCCTTAACAAAAATTTATAATGCCGAGATGCGGTCGGCAAGCCTTGCGAAGTCGGCGGTTGAAAGGCGCTCGCCTCGGATATTGACGTCGAAGCCAAGCTCGGCAAGAATCTCGGCAAGGCGATCCTTTCCGATGCTCGGGAATTTTGCCGACACGGCGTTGACAAGGGTCTTACGGCGCATCTCAAAGGCGGCGTGGATCAGGCGCATGAGGGTTTCCTCGCTTGAAACCGCAATCGGTCTTTCGCTTGGAAGATCGATCCGCACGACGCTTGAGCTGACCTTGGGAGCGGGAAGGAAGCATCCCGGGGGGACGGTAAAGAGACAGCGGACGGTGCCGTAATAGCCGAGAACGGCGGTGATCGCGCCGTAATCGCTCTTGCCGGGAGGGGAGACGAGACGGTCGGCAACCTCCTTTTGGATCATGACGGTGATCGAGGAGAGCGGAAGATCCGACTCAAGCAGATGCATCAGGATCGGGGTCGTGATGTAATACGGAAGATTGGCGCAGACGGCAAGCGTGATCCCGTCAAGCGAGGGGGTGCCGAGGGCATCTGCGATCGCCCGCCCGAGGTCAAGCTTCATGCAATCGGCGTTGATAACCGTCACGTTGTCAAACTCAGCAAGGGTCTTTGAAAGGATCGGGATCAAGCCCGAGTCGATCTCAACGGCAACGACGTGGCGGTAGCGCGCGGCAAGCTCGGCGGTCAGACATCCGATACCGGGTCCGATCTCGAGAATGACGGTATCGGACGAATCGGCGCACTCGTCGGCGATCCGCTCGGGAACGTCGGGCGAGATCAGAAAGTTCTGCCCGAATTCCTTACGAAAGGTGATCCCCGCCTCTGCCATAAGACCCTTGATCACCGAAACTTGACATAGGTTCATAGACTTCCCTGCTTTCCTTAGATGGGTATAGTATAGCACAAAGAAAAAAAGAATGCAAGAGGGCGGTGAGCCGAGGCGATGCGTCATCTGCTCCACAAAGCGCGGGGTGCCACTTTGGGGCGGTGAGCCGAGGCGATGAGCGGCATTTGTTCCAAAAAGGCGATGGGGGTGCCAAATGGCAGATGACGGGTATTTCGCCTGCGGCGAATACACCCTCACCCTGCGTCTGCCAAGCAAGCTTGGCGACCTTCGGGTGGGGTGTGCGAACCCGCGCTC
>JAFYMH010000066.1 GCA_017556685.1 Clostridia bacterium
CTTCTCGCCATCGACCGCGAGCTGTCGGGATACAGTGCCGAGCTTGCAAGCCGTCCGCAGATCGTTGCGGCAGGAAAATGCGATGCGCTCGACCCGGATTCGGATAACCTAAAGCGCCTTGAGGCGAAGGCAAAGGAGCTTGGCAGACCCTTCGTCAAGATCTCGGCGGCAACGGGAGAGGGGCTTCGCGAGCTTGTTTCGCTTGCCGCAGAGATGCTCTCCGAGCTCCCTCCGCAAAAGGAATACGAGCCCGAGATCACGACCGAGGAGCTTCGGCTCGAGGAAGCGTCCGAGGACGTTCGCAAAACGACGGTGCGCCGCGAGGGCGACGTCTTTTACGTCGAGGGAAAGTGGCTCATCGACTTCATGGGCCGCATCGACTTCGGCATTTACGAGCAGCTTGAATTCTTCCAGCGCGTGCTTCGTAAAAACGGCGTCATCGATCTGCTCAGAAAAAACGGGATCGAGGAAGGAAACACCGTCAATATCTACGATTTTGAGTTTGACTTCGTCTACTGATCCTGAAAGGAAGCTGCCATGAAGGAAGGCTTGACCGAGCGAATGGCACGTGCGGGGATCGCCGATTACAGGGCGATCCCCTTTTCGAGTTGCCGCGTGACCTTTCCCGAGCTGCTTAGCCGCACGCCCGAGCTTACTCCAAGGAGCGTTTTGCTCTATGCCGTCCCCTACTTCACAGGGGACTCCGAAAACCTCTCGGACTATGCGGCGGCAGAGGATTACCACCTCTTTTTCCGCGATCTCTCGCGCGAGCTGATCGAGGAGATCAAGCTTGAGTATCCGGGCGCTGGCGCCGTTGCCTACGTCGATCATTCCCCGATCGACGAGCGGCACGCCGCCGCCATCGCGGGGCTTGGGATCATCGGACGGCACGGACTGCTCATCCACCCTCTCTACTCGTCCTTCGTCTATATCGGCGAGATCGTGACCGACCTTGACGCGAGTCTACTTCCCGGGGCAGTCGAGCCGTCGGAGCCCCGCTTTTGCAAGGATTGCGGAGCCTGCCGCCGCGCCTGCCCGACGGGGATCCTGAGCGGTAAAGCTGGGAGCGATTGCCTATCGGCGATCACGCAAAGGAAGGGCGATCTGACAGACGCCGAGCTTGATCTGATGTACCGATGCAAAACCGTTTGGGGCTGTGACCTCTGCCAGCTTGCCTGCCCCCATACGAAGCGAGCAATTTCCGAGAAAACGATCAAAACCCCCATCCCATTCTTCCAAAACAACCGCACCCCGCACCCAACCTACCGCGAGATCAGCGAGATGCCAAAGGACGCCTTCTCGCGCCGTGCCTACGCCTGGCGCGGACGAAAAACGATCCTTCGCAACCTCCTTGCATACGAAGAAAGGGAGAAAGCGGACAAAAATCCCTAAGCTCAACCTAAAAGGGCTGTCTCAAATCGAGACAGCCTCTTTTTGTGGGGCGCATCAGATTTAGGCGAGAAGCGTCGTTTGCGACCCGAAGCCGTATCTATATACGGCGAGAGGGAGCAAACGGCGGTAGAAAAAATCCGAGATAAAATGAAGAAATCCGAAGGATTTCCACCTTAA
>JAFYMH010000067.1 GCA_017556685.1 Clostridia bacterium
CCGGTGGGCTCGCGAGGATCATCGGAAGCCGTGGGAGCAGGGCGGCAATCTTTGCGATCGCCCCAACCCTGCTTTTCGTTTCGGTCTCGGGCGGAATCCGAGGGTATTTTCAGGGGCGCAGACAAATGCTCCCAACGGCACTGTCTCAGCTCCTTGAGGCGGCAGGAAAGCTCTTTCTCGGCATCCTTTTTTGCAGGGCGGCGGTCGATCGGGGGGCGAGCGTCCAGATCACTGCCGCGTATTCGATCCTCGGTGTTACGGTCGGTACCCTTCTCGGGACGCTTTACCTTATCGTTCTTCTGTTTATCGACCTCCGACGGCGGAGACGAATAAAGCGACCCTCCTTTGCCTATACCAAGGGGGGAGAGCTTAGAGCATTACTTTCGATCGCGCTTCCTATCACGCTCAGTGCATCGATCTCGGGACTGACGAACCTGATCGATCTTACCTTTATTATGAATCTTCTGCCAAGAGCCGGCTACGGCACGAGAGAGGCAACGGCGATTTTCGGCAACTACTCGACTCTCGTCGTTCCGATCTCGCATGCTCCCCTGGTTCTGATCTCTCCCATCACCTCCTCGCTCGTGCCGTATCTTACAGCAGAGCTTGCAAGGCAGGATCTCAGAAAAGCAGGGGAGCTTTCTTCAAGTGCGCTTCGCTTCGTTTCGATCCTGACCCTTCCCGCGATGACTTTGCTTGCCCTTTTTGGAGAACCGATCCTGTCGATGGTTTTTGATCCGACAAGCTCTGCCGTTGCCGCACCGATCCTTGCCGCGATTTCACCTTCGATCTTCTTTTTCGGCCTTTGCAACGTTACGAATGCAATTCTTGAGGCGAGCGGCAGATGCACGGCAACGCTTCGGTCGATGGCAATCGGCGCGGCGGTCAAGATCGTGATCGGCTTCCTTCTGATCGGCAACCCGCGCTTCGGAATATACGGCGCGGTTCTCGGAAGTGTCGGCGGGTATGCAACGTCGGCAACTCTGAACCTGCTTGAAATCAAGAGAAGGCTTGGATATCTGCCAACAATGACCGATTTTTTTGCAAAGCCCTTTGCCGCGGCATCGACGTCTGCGTTTCTGTCGGTGCTTGCGGCAGGTGCGATGAAGGAGAGAGGCATCGGTTCTATGGAGACGGTCGTGATCCTTACGATCGCTCTTTTTAGCTATGTTGTCTTATTGCCCTTGTTTCGGGCGATTTCGAAAGCGGATTTGGTACATTTGCCATTATTTTCAAGATGGCTTGCACCAAAGCTTAAAAAGAAATGAGATGATTTTTTCTTATGCATCATGCACAAAAAGAGCGAAAACACGCGACTTTTTAGCTTTTTTGGTTCAGAAAAACACAAACAGACGATTTTAATCCTTAAAAAATGGTGTATTTTAGCAAAAAAAATAAAAAAACATCCGAAAAGTGCTTGCTATTTCGATTTTCGGATGCTATAATGCACATGGAAATAAATAAAAGAAAGGTGATTTTATCATGAACAAGACCCAACTCATCGATGTCGTAGCTAACGAGTCCGGACTGAAGAAGAAGGAGGCTGAGGCTGCAGTTAACGCTGCTCTTAAGGCAATCGAGGATGCGCTCGTTGACGGCGATCGCGTTCAGCTGATCGGCTTTGGTAACTTCGAGGTCAAGGAGACCAAGGAGCGCGAGGGTATCAACCCCCAGACCCAGGAGAAGATCAAAATCGCCGCTTCCAAGCGCCCCACTTTCTCTGCCAGCAAGGCTCTGAAGGCAAAGCTGAACGGCTAATTCTCGGTGTGGCAGCGTGAGGCTCGACAAGTATTTGAAGGTATCTCGCATCATCAAGCGCAGAACGGTTGCCAATGATGCGTGCGACGCCTCCCACATTACCGTTAACGGTCGTGTGGCAAAGGCATCGTATGACGTCAAGCTCGGTGATATCATTGAGGTTGGCTTTGGCTCAAGACCGCTCCGTGTGCGCGTGACGGCGATACAGGACAGTACGAAGAAGGCTGATGCCGCCGATATGTACGAGGTTCTTCCATAACTCGAATAGTTTGAGTTACCCCCGCATAAGTTGTATTACAACGAATGCGGGGGCGCTTTTTATGGATGAAAATAGGCTTGGTAGTCATACCGTCCTTATACGCGATAAAAAGAGGATCGAGATCAGTGGGGTGGATGCCGTTGAGAGCTTTGACCGTGAGATGATCGTCCTGCGGCTTGCAGATGGCAAGCTTCTGATCGAGGGACAGTCGCTTGAGATCGGTGAGCTGTCTGTCGGCAATCGTATCGTA
>JAFYMH010000004.1 GCA_017556685.1 Clostridia bacterium
AACAGCAGGTGGATGCAAGGCGAAAATTTGCGGTAATATGCGGATATTGCAAAAATTTTTGCCGAAGCAGACGCCGCTGTTTGCCTCTCAAAACCTTATCGTTTTGAGTTTGCTTAGACTCCCTCCGAGAGGGAGCAAACGGCGGTAGAAAAAATCCGAGATAAAATGAAGAAATCCGAAGGATTTCAACCTTAAGGACTTGACCAAAGTACGATTTTTAACTTTGATTAAGTTTCTTTTAGTGTAATCCTTCGGATTTTTTCGGTCTCGTCAAATGTGACAGCCCCTTCTTCGTTTCAGGGATCAGAGGGTGTTCCCTTCGCCTCGAAGGATCGCCTCGTAAAAGAGTGCGCGGGCAAGATAATGGTAGGGCGCAACGAACAGTACGCCGACGCCGCAGAGAAGCGAGCCGAGCAGATACCAGCCCATGAAGCTGAGATCAAGGCAGAAGAGCTGCATCTTATGCCCATCCATCATGCGGCGGCTTTCGGTGATGGTCTCGGAGAAGCTGAGCTCGGGGCGGTCTACTCGGATGTATCCCGTCAGAGCGTAGGAATAGGACTTGACGATTCCGGGGATGACGAAAAGCAGCGCCCAGAGGAAGATAAAGAGATTCTTCATGATGCCGGTCAGAATGGTTGATGCGGGGTTCGGCGCCGTGAAGCTCTTTAGAAGGTCGCCAAGCTGCGCCTCCTCTCCCGTGCGGACCGGGCGGAGAAGGAAATAGGCGAGCGAAAGCTCAAAGAAGCCGAGAAGAATGAAGCCGATGCCAAAGCTCGAGGTGACCGACCGAGCCGCTTCGTAGAGGATACAGCCGACAAGCGGTATCAGCCACTTGCTCCCAAGGATGTTTCCGCCGAGAAGGCGTCGGGCGGACGCGCGGATCTGAGAGTTTGAAATCATACGAGGTCCTCCTTTATTTTTTTTGTTGCCGCTACCATTATAGTATAAGACGCGGCGCTTGTAAAGGGGGCGTGTAAAAAAGGTCGAAAAATCTGCATTTACCGCAAAAAAATTCCCCCGACGTCTTGCATGGCGGATAAAAGTGTGCTATAATAATAAAAATATTTTTTGCGACAAGCAGATAGTGAAAAAACTTGGATAGGAGAGAGAACGATGGCACATATCTTCAGCGAACCGTCCCACACCTTCAGTGAGTATCTTTTGATCCCGGGCTACACCTCGGAGGAGTGCGTTCCCGCGAACGTCAGCCTCCGTACCCCGCTCGTGAAGTACCGTCCCGCCGAGGAGGAATGCCCGATCATGCTGAGCATTCCGATGGTTTCCGCGATCATGCAGTCGGTTTCGGATGACCGCATGGCGATCGCACTTGCCAAGGAGGGCGGAATGTCCTTCATTTACGGCTCTCAGTCGATCGAGGACGAGGCGGCAATGGTTGCTCGCGTGAAGAACTATAAGGCGGGCTTCGTTGTCAGCGACTCGAACCTCAAGCCCGACGCGACCCTCGCCGACGTTTTGGCGATCGTTGAGAAGAACGGGCATAACACCATTGCGGTCACCGACGACGGAACCGCAAACGGAAAGCTGCTCGGCATCGTGACCGGCCGCGACTATCGCGTCAGCCGTATGTCGACCGATCTCCCCGTATCCTCCTTCATGACTCCTCTTGAGAAGCTTGTGACCGCTCCGATCACCACCACGCTCAAGGAGGCGAACGACATCATCTGGGAGAACAAGCTGAACTCGCTTCCTCTCGTTGACGATAAGGGCAATCTTGCTTATCTCGTATTCCGCAAGGACTATTCCGAGCACAAGCAGAATCCCCAGGAGCTGCTTGACAAGAACAAGCGCTATATGGTTGGCGCCGGTATCAATACGCTCGACTATGAAAAGCGCGTTCCCGCGCTCGTTGAGGCGGGTGCAGACGTTCTCTGCATCGACTCCTCCGAGGGCTATACCTGCTGGCAGAAGAAGACCCTTGATTTCATCCGTCAGAAGTATGGAGATACCGTCAAGGTCGGCGCAGGAAACGTCGTTGACCGCGAGGGCTTCCTCTTCCTTGCCAAGGCGGGAGCGGACTTCATCAAGATCGGTATCGGCGGCGGCTCGATCTGCATCACCCGTGAGCAGAAGGGTATCGGCCGCGGTCAGGCAAGCGCCGTGATCGAGGTTGCCGAGGCACGCGACGAGTATTTCCGCGAGACCGGCGTTTATATCCCGCTCTGCTCGGATGGCGGTATCGTGCACGATTATCATATGACCCTGGCGCTCGCAATGGGCTCCGACTTCATGATGCTCGGCCGCTACTTCGCTCGCTTCGACGAGTCGCCCACCAACAAGCTGAACATCAACGGCACCTACGTTAAGGAGTATTGGGGCGAGGGCTCCAACCGCGCGAGAAACTGGCAGAGATACGATCTCGGCGGCAAGGCGAAGCTGTCCTTTGAGGAGGGCGTTGATTCCTACGTTGTTTACGCCGGATCGCTTCGCGACAACGTTGCCAAGAGCCTTTACAAGGTGAAGTCCACCATGTGCAACGTTGGCGTTCTGAACATCCCCGATCTCCAGAAGAACGCAAAGATCACCCTCGTTTCGGCAACGAGTATTGTGGAGGGCGGCTATCACGACGTTACCCTTCGCTCGACGACGTCGGTCACCAACTGATAAAAGATCGAGAGTCGGTTTTCCCTGCCCGGGCAAATCGGCTCTCTTTTAAGTTTCTGCAAACGAAGAAAGGATGAAAGCCATGGCATATCTAAGTGATATTGAGATCGCGCAGTCTGCGAAGATGCAGCCGATCGGGGAGATCGCCACGGTTGCGGGCATCCCCGAGGACAAGCTGGAATACTACGGAAAATATAAGGCGAAGATCGACCTCTCTCTTCTAAGCGAGGAAAATGCTCCGAAGGGGAAGCTGATCCTCGTCACGGCGATCACGCCGACCCCCGCGGGCGAGGGAAAGACGACGACGACCATCGGCCTTGCCGACGGACTTCGCCGCATCGGCCGCCGTCCCGTCGTTGCACTTCGTGAGCCGTCGCTCGGCCCGGTCTTCGGCGTTAAGGGCGGAGCCGCCGGAGGCGGATACGCACAGGTTGTTCCGATGGAGGACATCAACCTGCATTTCACGGGAGACTTCCATGCGATCGGTGCGGCAAACAATCTGCTTGCCGCGATGATCGACAACCATATCTATCAGGGCAACGCGCTCGGGATCGATCCGCGCCGCATCACCTGGCACCGCTGTGTCGACATGAACGACCGTCAGCTTCGCTACGTGGTAAACGGTGTCGGCGGCCGCGTCAACGGCGTGCCGCGCGAGGACCGCTACGATATTACCGTGGCGTCCGAGATCATGGCGATCCTCTGTCTTGCAACCTCGCTCTCGGATCTGAAGGCAAGGCTTGCGCGCATCATCGTCGGCTATACCTACGCCGAGGAGCCGATCACGGCAGGGATGCTCCACGCCGAGGGCGCTATGACTGCACTGCTTCGCGACGCGCTCAAGCCGAATCTCGTGCAGACCCTTGAGGGAACGCCCGCGCTCGTGCACGGCGGCCCCTTTGCCAATATTGCACACGGATGCAACTCGGTCATCGCTACCAAAATGGCGATGCGCCTTGGGGAGTACGCCGTGACCGAGGCCGGCTTTGGCGCCGATCTCGGAGCAGAGAAGTTCCTTGACATCAAGTGCCGCGTGGCAGGGCTTCGTCCCTCAGCGGTCGTCGTTGTGGCAACCGTTCGTGCTCTGAAGATGCACGGTGGGCTTTCAAAGACCGAGCTTGGAGAGGAGAATCTTGAGGCGCTTTGCCGCGGTCTTCCGAACCTCCTGCGTCACGTTTCGAACGTGCGCGACGTCTGGGGTCTGCCGTCGGTGGTTGCGGTCAACCGCTTCCCGACCGATACCGAGGCCGAGATCAACACGATCATTGCCGAGTGCAAGAAGCTCGGGGTCAATACCGTTCTCTCCGAGGTCTGGGGCAAGGGCGGTCTTGGCGGCGAGGAGCTTGCCCGTGAGGTCACTCGCCTTTGCGAGAAGGAAAACAGCTTCGACCATTGCTATCCCGATAGCCTTTCGATCGAGGAAAAGATCGAGGCGGTCGTTCGCCGCGTCTATCGCGGAGATGGCATCGTGATCGAGCCTGCCGCCAAAAAGCAGATCGCGCGTCTCACCGAGCTTGGCTTTGACAAGCTCCCCGTCTGTATCGCCAAAACGCAGTACAGCTTCTCGGACGATCCGTCGAAGCTCGGCGCTCCCGACGGCTTTACCGTCAAGATCAAGGAGGTGCGCGTTTCGGCAGGAGCCGGATTTATCGTCGTTCTGACCGGTGAGATCATGACGATGCCCGGGCTTCCGAAGTCTCCCGCCGCCGAGCGCATCGACGTTGACGGGGATGGGCGGATCACAGGACTCTTTTAAAACCGAGCGAAAAGAAATTTTAAGGGGCTGTCACAAGTGCAATTTTAAGTGCATTTGTGACAGCCCTTTTTTATAATAGTCCTTTGACTTTTGCCATCTCGATTGAAAATTCCTGCCATAGCTCGTCGAGCGTGGCAGGGAGAACGCCCTCCTCCTTGACCAGGAGATAGAACGCTTCGGCAACGAGTCGGTGCGCGGTGAAGCAGGG
>JAFYMH010000068.1 GCA_017556685.1 Clostridia bacterium
AATCTCGCCGCGCAGGCGGGCGTTCGCTATTCGATCACAAACCCCGACGTTTATATCGAATCGAACCTCATCGGCTTCTACAACATCCTCGAGGCATGCCGTGCCACGATGGGAACCGACCATCCCGTCGAGCATCTGGTGTACGCCTCGTCCTCCTCGGTGTACGGTACGAACAAGAAGATCCCCTATTCGACCGACGATAAGGTGGACAACCCCGTTTCGCTTTATGCCGCAACGAAAAAGAGCAACGAGCTGATGGCGCACGCCTATTCCAAGCTCTATAATATTCCATCGACCGGTCTGCGCTTCTTTACGGTGTACGGTCCCGCAGGACGCCCCGACATGGCGTATTTCGGCTTCACCAATAAGCTGCTCAGGGGCGAGACGATCGAGATCTTTAACTATGGCAATTGCAAGCGCGACTTCACTTACGTGGACGATATCGTAGAGGGAGTCAAGCGTGTGATGCAGCGCCCGCCCGAAAAGCAGACCGGAGAGGATGGGCTTCCGCTTCCGCCGTATGCCGTTTACAACATCGGCAACAACAACCCCGAGAATCTGCTTGACTTCGTGACGATTCTGCAAGAGGAGCTCGTTCGGGCAGGAGTGCTTCCCGAGGATTACGATTTTGAGGCGCACAAAAAGCTCGTTGCGATGCAGCCGGGCGACGTGCCGATCACCTATGCCGACACCTCGGCGCTTGAAAGGGATTTCGGCTTCAAGCCTGCAACGCCGCTTCGCACGGGACTTCGCGCCTTTGCCGAGTGGTATCACAAGTTCTATCAAAGCAAATAAAGGAGATCAAGCTATGAAAATCGCAGTTGCTGGGACCGGTTACGTCGGTCTGTCGATCGCCACGCTGCTCGCGCAGCATCATACGGTGACGGCGGTTGACATCGTTGCTGAGAAGGTCGAGCTGATCAATCAAAGAAAATCGCCCATTCAGGACGATTACATCGAGAAATATCTTGCCGAAAAGGAGCTGGATCTCACAGCGACACTCGATGCCCGTGCGGCGTATTCGGATGCGGATTTTGTCGTGATCGCCGCACCGACCAACTACGACAGTCAGAAGAACTATTTCGATACCTCGGCGGTCGAGGCGGTGATCAGGATCGTTATGGAGTGCAATCCGAGCGCCGTGATGGTGATCAAATCGACGATTCCCGTTGGCTTCACCGAGGCGGTCAGAGAGAAGTACCGATGCGAGAATATTCTCTTCAGCCCCGAGTTCTTGCGCGAATCCAAGGCGCTGTACGACAACCTCTATCCGAGCCGCATCATCGTCGGAACCGATATGAGCGATCCGCGTCTTGTGCAGGCGGCAAACGACTTTGCAAAGCTGCTGCAGGAGGGCGCGATCAAGGAGAATATCGACACGCTGCTCATGGGCTTCACCGAGGCGGAGGCGGTCAAGCTCTTTGCCAATACCTATCTTGCGCTTCGCGTTTCGTATTTCAACGAGCTCGATACCTATGCCGAGATGAAGGGGCTGGATACGCAGCAGATCATTCGCGGCGTTTGCCTTGACCCCCGAATCGGCTCGCATTACAACAATCCCTCGTTCGGATACGGAGGGTATTGCCTGCCGAAGGATACGAAGCAGCTTCTTGCCAACTACGACGACGTTCCGCAGAATATGATGTCCGCGATCGTGGAATCCAACCGGACCCGCAAGGACTTTATTGCCGACCGCGTTCTTCGCATGGCGGGGTATTACGGCTATAACGAGGACAATACCTACAGCAGAGCAAAGGAAACGCCTCCGGTCATCGGTGTATACCGTCTGACGATGAAGGCAGGATCTGACAACTTCCGTCAGTCCTCGATCCAGGGCGTTATGAAGCGCATCAAGGCAAAAGGTGCAAGGGTCGTCGTCTTTGAGCCGACCTTGACCGATGGGGAGACCTTCTTTGGAAGTGAGGTCGTAAACGATCTTGAAACGTTCAAGGGGATGTGCAACGCGATCATTGCAAACCGATACGACGCATGCCTCGACGACGTTGCGGATAAGGTCTATACGCGCGATATTTTCCGCCGCGATTGACGGTGGTTGTTATACCACTTGACAACATTTCCCATAAATGCTATAATAAACTTGTAGCAAATTTTGGCTTTCGGGCTTGGGGGCGGTTTGCCAAATTTACCGAGCCCGCAGGGAGGAGATACGAATGGAAATCAATCTCAAGGACCTTGCAAAGAAAATCATTTTGCAGTGGCGGCTGCTTATGATCGGGATACTGGTCTTGGCGGTCACCTTGGCAATTTACGGCGGCGTGCAGTCGGTCAGAGCCGCCGATGAAGCGAAGGAGATCTACCAGGAGCAGAAGGACAGTGGCGTGCCTCCTGCCGATCGGATCAAGATCCCGAAGGTTTCGTTTGCGAGCCCGAAGTGGATCGGGATCGGCGCGGCGCTTGGGCTTGTTGTGGCATCGGGCGTTATTGCGGTTGAGTACGTGGTGTCGGGGAAGCTTCGCTCGGCGGGCGATCTTTCGGATGGATACTCGGTCAGCGTGCTCGGCATCGTTGCGCCGAAGGAGAAAAAGCGTTTTCTCGGATTCGTGGACCGCTTTCTTGCTAAGCTGCTCGGCGCAGGCAAGGTGGCGCGCGAAACAAAGCTCCGCATTATTGCGACCGACGTTGCGATGGCGGCGAAGGCAAAGGGACTTAATACCGTTTATTTCACCGGCAACGCCTTTGCGGAGATCCCGGACGAGGTTGCCAAGGCAATGAAGGGAAGCGGCGTTAAGGTTTCGGTCGGCGAGCTTGCGATCTATTCTCCCGAGCGGCTTGCAGAGATGCTTGCAGCCGACGGTGTCGTCCTCTTTGAGAGGGTCGGATATTCGGCGTACGGCGATATCCAAAAGGAGCTTGCATATTGCGATCGCTACTCGATCCCCGTGATCGGCTCGGTCGTGATCGAGTAACCTTCAAAACGCGTGTTCCAAAAAGCGAAATATAGACCTCTTTTTGAACGGAGGTCTGTATTTCGCACATTTTAGCCTTGAAACCGTTGTTTTTTGTACAAAACAAGGACCGAAATTTTAAAAAATGAACAGGAGTTTTAGCAAATGAACGGGAAACTTACAAGAAAACAGTTTGATGTGCTTGCAGCCCTTGCAGAGACGAAGAGGGCTTTGACCCAAAGAGAGCTGACCGAGGCAACCGGGCACTCGCTCGGGATGGTCAACAAGACGGTCAAGGAGCTGAGTGAGCTTTCGCTGATCTCCGAAAACCGGATCACGAACGCAGGCATCGAGGCGCTTGAGCCCTACCGCGCGAAGCGCGCGATCTTCATTGCGGCGGGCTTTGGCTCACGCATGGTGCCGATCACGCTCAATACCCCGAAGCCGCTTGTTCGCGTGCACGGTAAGCGCATCATCGATACGCTCCTTGACGCCTGCCTTGACGCGGGGATAAGCGAGATCTTCATCGTCAGAGGGTACCTCTCTGAGCAGTTCGATCAGCTCCTTTACAAGTATCCGATGATCAAATTCCTTGAAAACCCCCTCTATAACGAGGCGAATAATATATCCAGCGCTCTTGTTGCGCGCTATTTGCTCTCGAACGCCTACGTTTTTGAGGCGGATCTTCTAATCTCAAATCCGAAGATCATCAAGAAGTACCATTATACCTCGAACTTCCTCGGGATCCGCACCGAGCGCACCGACGATTGGTGCTTTATCGTCAAGGACGGCGTGATCGCTGAGCAGAAGGTTGGCGGCGAGAGGTGCTGGCAGATGGTCGGCATCTCCTATTGGAGCGAATCGGACGGGCATCGGCTTGCGCAGGATATTCCCGACGTCTACGCGATGCCGGGCGGAAGGGAGCGCTATTGGGATCAGGTTCCGCTCGTCTACCGCAAGGAAAATTATGCCGTCGAGGCGCGCGAGTGCCTTGCTGAAGACATCGTTGAGATCGACACCTTCCGCGAGCTGAAGGCGATTGATAAAACCTACGACGTCTGACTGTGAAAGGGTAACCGAAATGAAAAAAGGATTGATCGTGCTGCTTGCGATCACGCTTCTGTTTACTGTTCTTGCAACACTCGGCAACGAGGAGAGCATCGTTATCTGCGCTTCTTCAGAGCAGTTCCGCAACGACGAGCTCCAAAAGCAGCTCTCCGAGCGTTTTCCCGATAAAAATATCATCGTTATGTATATGTCAACGGGGAAGGCGGCCGCAAAGGTTTTTTCCGAGGGGAAGGGAACTGAGATTGATATTCTCGTCGGGCTTGAAACCGGCTATATGAACAAGATTCGGGACAGTCTTTCCGACATTTCGGGAATCAGCCGGATTCCCTATCACGACGGTCTTGCTCCCGCCGACAACGGCAATTGTTTTGTGACCTGGGAGCGTCAGGCGGGTGCGATCGTCGTCAATCGTACCGTGCTTGAAAAGTACGGTCTCGAGGCACCGACGTGTTATGAGGATCTTTTAAAGCCTGAATACAAGGGGCTGATCGCCATGCCCGACCCCAAGTCGAGCGGAACGGGTTATTTCTTTTACAAATCCTGGGTCAACGAATGGGGACTTGACGGCGCGCTCGATTACGTTGATGCGCTTTATGGAAACCTGAAGCAGTTTACGGAATCCGGATCCGGACCGATCAAGCTCCTCAAGCAGGGCGAGGTCGCTATCGGTCTTGCGCTTACCTTCCAAGCGGTCAGCGAGATCAACGAGGGACAGCCGTTTGAGATCATTTTCCCGCAAGAGGGCTCCCCCTATTCTCTGACAGGAACCGCTATGATTGACGGTCGAGAGAACGATCCGGAGATTCTCGAGGTGTTCGATTTTATCGTCAATGAGTTTTTGAAGTATGACAAAGAGTATTTTTCGCCCGAGGAAATCTATGACGGACAGGTAAACCGTATCGATGGTTATCCCGAGAGCATCGTTTATGCCGATATGACGGGAATCCAGGACATTGCCGAGAAAGAGAGGCTTCTTGAAAAATGGAAGTATTGAACACCAAGCTTTCGGTACGCGATCTGACAAAAAACTTTGACGGAAGAACGGTACTGAACAAAATTTCCTTTGATCTGTACGAGGGGGAGTTCCTTTCGGTTCTTGGCCCAAGCGGATGCGGAAAAACGACCCTGCTTCGCATTTTGATCGGACTTGAGAAAGCCGACGGCGGACAGATTCTGAAGTCGGGCGTTGACATCTCGCCTCTCAAGAGCAGCGAGCGTGGCATGGGCATCGTCTTCCAGAACTATGCGCTCTTTCCGAACATGACGGTTCTCGGAAACGTCGAGTACGCGCTCACGATCAAAAAGGAAACGCGTAAAACCGCAAGGGAAACGGCGATCCGAACGCTTGAGCAGGTGGGACTTGCCGACCAGATGTATAAGCGCCCTGCACAGCTTTCGGGCGGTCAGCAGCAGAGAGTCGCCATTGCGAGAACCCTTGCTACCAACCCCGATATCATCCTTCTCGACGAGCCGATCTCGGCGCTCGACGTTGCCAACCGCGAGATCATGAAAAAGGAGCTGAAGGCGATTCAGAAGAATTTTCACGCCACCATGCTTTTCATCACGCACGATCAGGAGGAGGCGTTCTTCCTCTCGGATCGCATTATGGTCATGAACGAGGGGAGCATCGAGCAGCTCGACACGCCGCGCTCGCTCTATAAGAACCCGAAAAACGACTACGTGCGGGAGTTCGTCGTCGATCAGCTCGACAAGAAATACGTGGATATGCTGCGGTATACCGGGAGGGAAGCGCCATGAGAGTCACCTCCTCTCGCATACTGAAGTATATCCTGCTCTCCTATCTTGGCGCGACGGTCGTATTGCCGATTCTCGTCCTCTTCTCTCAAATCCGATGCAAGAACGTCGCCGACGTTTTTACGTCCTATCAGTTTTGGCCAATGCTCCGAAACTCACTCGTTACCACGCTTTTGGCGACCGTGATTTCGGTTGCTCTTGCATTCTTCCTCGCCTACTTCATTTTGCGTACCCGTGTGCGATATAAAAGCATTTGGATGACGCTGTTTACCGTTCCGATGCTTATTCCCAGCATCTCGCACGGTATGGGACTTGTGCTTTTGCTCGGTGAGAACGGCATTCTGACCAACCTGCTTTCCCTGAAGCTTGAGCTCTACGGCTATCTCGGAATCACGCTTGGTTCGGTGCTGTATTCCTTTCCGGTTGCTTTTTTGATGTTCTACGACTCGCTTTATTACGAGGACTATACCGTATATGAGTCGGCAGAGGTTCTTGGCATCTCTAAGGTAAGAATGTTCGGCGTCATCACCCTGCCGTCCATGAAGCGCACGGTGATTTCGGCGGTGCTTGCCGTTTTTACGATGGTCTTTACCGATTACGGCGTTCCGCTGATGACGGGAGGAACTGCCATGACACTGCCGGTCTACATGTACCGCGAGGTCATCGGAATGATGAACTTCTCAAACGGCGCCGTCGTTGGCGTCGTGCTTCTTGCGCCCGCAATCGTTGCCTTCCTTGTCGATCTCAAAAAAAGCGGTAATGGTGCCTCGTCAAGCACCGTTACCAAGCGCTACTACGTGAAAGAGAATCGCCGCCGCGACAAAATCGCCTACGCCGTGCTCTCGCTTGCACTCCTTATGCTTTGCCTGCCCATCCTTGCCTTCGTTTGCCTCAGCTTTGTCAAGCAGTATCCGATCGACCTTTCCTTTTCTCTCGGAACGCTTCGCAAGCTCATCTCAAGCGGGATCGGGATGTATTTCGTTAATTCGGTTGCCATAGCGCTTCTCACAGCACTGTTCGGGACAGCCTTCTCCTATTACGCCGCATATTCAACCGCAAGGGGAGGAAAGCGCATCTCAAACCGTGTGCTTCATTTTATCAGCATGCTGCCGCTTGCCATTCCGGGCGTTGTTCTCGGTTTGTCGTTCGTTATGAGCTTCCATGCTATGCCTTTTTACGGCACGCTCGGGATTCTTGCCATCGTCAATATTGTGCACTTTTTCTCTTCACCTTACCTGATGGCGTATAACTCGCTGACGAAATTCAATCCTAACCTTGAGGACGTTGCGGGCTCGCTTGGCATCGGACGGCTGCGGATGCTCGTATCGGTATATCTGCCGAGTACCGTTTCCACGGTTGTTGAAATGTATAGCTATTTCTTCGTCAACGCTATGATTACGATTTCGGCAGTTTCCTTCCTCGTCAACTTCCGAACGATGCCCCTGTCGCTTTTGATTCCGCAGCTCGAGTCTCAATCGTTCATCGAGGGAACGGCGCTCGTTTCGCTTCTGATTTTGCTCGTCAATCTCGCATTGAAGGCGATTGCGTTCTTCGTCAAGCGACGGCTCCATTTTGCCGAGCGTGCTGCGGTGTCCGGAAACGGATCAAAGACACCGTAACCGAGCGGATACGCGGGGATCAGAAGCCTTCTTGCTCCACACCCCCTGTAAAAGAAAAAGGCTCGCTCCGATGCATTGGCATCGGAGCGAGCCGATTTACGTTGCTGCGTGTCAGAATCAGTACATGGGGATCTCTTCAAAATCCTGATATCCTGCGGGAGGCGTTACGGTGACACCCGAGGTCTTGTCGACGGTCACGTCATAGCCGACCTAGAAGGTCAACGACATGACGTCCTCGGTGGTTGCGGTATCGCCGTCGAGGTCCATCGAGATATTCATTGCAAAGTCGAGCTTGTATGCCGAAACGAGATCGCCCTTGACGGTGACCTCAACGGTTGCAGGCTGATAGGTAATGGCAACGCCCTCATCGACAACGCCAATGCTCTCGCCAAGCTCGGTGGAGAGAGCGGAAAAGATCGACTCAAACTGCTCGGCGGTCAGAGAAAGGGTCACCGTTTTGGAGCCGTCGCCGTTCTTTTTGACGGTCACGCCGTTGTAAACAGCTTCGGGGAAATCAACGAGCAGGCTCTCAAACTGCTGGGAATAATCAGCCATCGCGCCCATGTCGCTCATATCCTCGATCGGAAGCTTGTAGCTTTCGCCGTCGGCGGTCACGTACATCCATTCGCCCTCCATGTAGGCGGTGGCGGTCATCGTTTCGTCTTCCATCGACATCGACATCTCCATCAGGATCTTCGGAGTCTCGGACTTCAGATCCTTTCCTGCCAGGCTGATGGTCATCGGCATCAACTGGGTCTCAGTCTCTCCCATCATCTCCATCGAGACCTCCATCGCGATCACCATCTCAAGCTCGTAGGCATCGAGCTCGGACATCCGTTCGAAGGCACCCTCAATGAGCTTCTCGGGGTTGTTTCCTCCACCGCCGCAGGATGCAAGCAGCATTACGGCAGTGAGAAGGCAGAGCAGAAGCGCAAGCGTTTTTTTCATTGTAGCACTCTCCTATGTTTTATAGTAACCCATGACAGGTCAATACCATTATATCTCTTTGGATACATATTGTCAAGAGATGCAAGCCTTTCAAAAGGAGAAGCTTGACATTCTTTTCGAAATGGTGTAAAATACTGTCGTTAGGAAATGATAAAGGAGAGTCGTATGAAAAAGTTTTTCGGCGAATTCAAGAAGTTTATTATGCGCGGGAACGTCATGGATATGGCAGTCGGCGTGATCGTCGGCAGCTCGTTTACCGCCATCGTCAACGCGATGAGCAACAATATCCTGAAGCCCATCATCAACTGGCTCCTGGCTTTGATCTTCGGCGCCAACTCGCTCAGCGAACTGTATACCTTCCTAAAGCGCGCAACGACGGTGGATGACAGCGGTGCCACGGTGACCGATCTTGCCAACTCGATCTATATCGATTGGGGCGCCTTTATCAACGCGATCATCAACTTCCTGCTCGTTGCCCTCGTGCTCTTTACGATCGTTAAGCTCTTCAATTCTCTTCGGGATAAGCAGAAGGCGCTGACGGTCGAGCTTCTTACGGGCGGAATCTCAAAGGAAGACCGTGCGGCGCTGAAGGCTGCCGGCATTTCCCGCCGCGACAGGACCACGGTTGACGCGTTCCTTAAGGCAAAGGCGGCGCGTGAGGCAGAGGAGAAGGCGAAGGCAGACGCCGAGGCAAAGGAGAAGGCTCGGCTCGAGCGCGAAGCAAACCCCACGGCGGAGGATCTTC
>JAFYMH010000069.1 GCA_017556685.1 Clostridia bacterium
CATCCGAAAAATCCGTTGTAGGCAGAGAGGGGGCTTGGATGCGCCGCCTCGAGGATGAGATGTCGCGGATTTCGGATCAGCTTGCGTTTTGCACGCGCAGGCGCGCCCCAAAGCAGGAAAACGATCGGCTGCTCGCTCTCGTCGAGGATCGAGATGATGCGGTCGGTAAAGATCTCCCATCCCCGTCCCTTATGGCTCTGCGGAGCCCCCTCACGGACGGTCAGGGTGGTGTTGAGGAGCAAAACCCCCTCCTTTGCCCAGGGTGTGAGATTACCCGTCTTTGGGGTCGGCATACCGATATCACTCTGCAATTCCTTGTAGATGTTGCAAAGCGACGGAGGAGGGGCAACGCCATCGCTGACCGAAAAGCAGAGCCCGTGCGCCTGACCCGGGCGGTGGTAGGGGTCCTGGCCGAGGATGACCACCTTGACGCGCTCGCGCGGAGTGAGCTTCAGAGCGCGGAAGATATCGAACATCGGGGGATAGATGCGCCTCGTTCGGTATTCCTCCTTCAGAAACTCCCGAAGCTCAAGATAGTAAGGAGCTTCAAATTCGCCCCTGAGCAGAGCGTCCCAATCGTTTTCAAATGCGATCATCCTAACCGTCCCTCCAAAAAGGTCTTTTCTCTATTGTAGCACGGAACGGAAAAAAAGGCAAGTCAAAGGAAACAGCTTTCGATCACGCGCGAGCAGGACAAGGGAGAATAGCGCCAATGCTTGATATGTGAGGTCGTTTCGGTATCGGTGAAGTATCGGGGCGGGATCCGCTCGGGCTCGGCGCCTGCCGAGTCGATGATGATGAGCTTGATCTTCATTTTCTCGGGGATGATGCTTTTGATAAAGACGGCGGCGCTCCTGTTGACCGTTACCCCCTCTTTCGGCTCGGCAAGGCCCGCAAGGTTCGGGGTCAGCTCAACGAACACGCCGTAGCTCTCGATGCTTCGGATGATCCCTGCAACCGTCTGTCCCGGGGAGAAGAGCGCAGCGTTCTCCTCCCAGGTCCCGAGAAGCTCCCTTTGCGAAACGAAGATCCTTCCCATGCGGTCGATCGTTTTGACAACGACCGAGATCCGATCCCCGGGCGACAGGCGAATTCTTGGGTGCGAGATCCGCGAGACCGAGATGCAGTCGATCGAAAGCAGGGAAACGATGCCGCAACCGATATCAACGAATGCGCCGAAGCACTCAAGGTGGGTGATCACAGCGGGGATCACGTCCCCTGCCGTCAGGGTGTCTACGTAGCAAAGACGGCACTGCTGCTGTGCCGCACGTCGGGAGAGCATGGCAACCTCCCTGCCGACGGCATCGCGGCGGATGCCGAGGATCTTAAAGCAGACCGGCTTTCCGACGCGCGTCAGAACGGCGATATCCTTGATCTCCTCCCCCTCTGCCGTGAGGGCAACCTCCTCTCGCTCCATGATGGCAGGCATCGAGCCGATGCGGAAATGAAGGCGGAAGTCGCTGTCGCAAAGAAGCGCAACCGCCTCAAGCGTTACGTTATGCTCGATCGCGCGCTCTATGCCTTGCCGCGAGGCAAGATACTCCTCGTTTTTGACGGTTGCGATCCGCATCCCCTCGGGAAGATAGTGGTTATTCATGCGCTACCTCTTTCGTCATCTTTTTTCTTGTGTTTGGTTCCCCTCGAACTATATGCGACTCCCTTGCGCTTTAGACGCGCAGTCCATTGTATCACGCCCCGTGCGCGTGAAAGGGCAAATTTAGGAAACGGAAAACGGCTATTTTCGGGTATGCGTGGCATACCGACTCGCTTTTCGTATAATGAAAGCGAAATCTCCTTTCTGCCGCCCGAGGAAAGCGAAACGGGGCTTTTGATAAAAATCGCGTAAGTCCCTTGACAAGCCTTTGCGCGCGTGATATAATGAAGTATCAAAACCGTTGATGCGGAGATAAAGGCGATTACGATCTCACAGAGAGCCCGCGTTGCTGAGAGTCGGGTAGGCACGGATCGTCAAATGGACCGCGGAGGGCGCAGTCAAAGGCAGCTTGCCGAGTATTCTGCGACGTATGGCACGCGTCAGATGTCGGGGATATGCAGTATCCCAGTGAGGCGCACGGATTGACCGTGAACAAGGTGGCACCGCGGATAAGTATTTATTCGTCCTTGGCAGAGCGATGGGTCTGTCCGGGGCGTTTTTCATTGCCTCGGTCGACAAGCGAGGTGTGAGATGATCCAAACGGCGAAACGATGGCGACCCCCAAACGATCCTTCAGGGGCTTTCCAAAACGAGAAAACAAAAGGAGAATAACTGACTTATGCTCTTTAACGGTGTAGAATTTGATACGTATTTTAAGAACCACCCCGATCAGAACGGATATTTCGGTAAGTACGGAGGCTCGTATATCCCAAGCGAGCTGAAGGCGGCGATGCAGGAGATCACCGAGGCGTACTTTACGATCTGCAAATCGACGAGATTCATCGGCGAGCTTCGCCGCATCCGCCGCGAGTTTCAGGGCCGTCCGACCCCGATCTCGCATCTCGAGCGCCTTTCGGGCAAGCTCGGAAACGTTCAGCTTTACGTCAAGCGCGAGGATCTGAACCATACCGGAGCGCACAAGCTGAACCACTGCATGGGCGAGGCATTGCTTGCCAAGTACATGGGTAAGAAAAAGGTGATCGCCGAAACCGGTGCAGGTCAGCACGGCGTTGCGCTTGCGACCGCCGCCGCCTATTTCGGGCTTGAGTGCGATATCTATATGGGCTCTGTCGACATCAAAAAGCAGGCGCCCAACGTTGCGAGAATGAAGATCCTCGGTGCCAACGTCGTTGAGGTTACGCATGGGCTCGCAACGCTCAAGGAGGCGGTCGACGCCGCCTTTGACGCCTACTCAAGGGAGTATAAGGACTCGATCTATTGCATCGGCTCGGTGCTCGGACCGCACCCCTTCCCGATGATGGTGCGCGATTTTCAGAGCGTCGTCGGCATTGAGGCAAGAGAGCAGTTCCTTTCGATGACGGGCGAGCTTCCCGACGCCGTCGTCGCCTGCGTTGGCGGCGGCTCGAACGCGATGGGGCTTTTCTCGGGCTTCCTAAACGATCCCGTCGAGATCTACGGGGTTGAGCCGCTTGGCCGCGGCACCGCGCTCGGAGATCACGCTGCCAGCCTGAAATACGGAACCGAGGGCATCATGCACGGCTTTAACAGCCTGATGCTCAAGGATGAGAACGGTGAGCCCGCTCCCGTCTATTCGGTCGCAAGCGGACTCGATTATCCCTCCTCGGGCCCAGAGCATGCCTATCTGCACGATCTCGGCCGTGTGAAATACGACGTCGTTGACGACGAGGAAACGGTCGACGCCTTCTTTACCCTCTCGCGCCTTGAGGGCATCATCCCCGCCATTGAAAGCTCGCACGCCGTTGCGTACGGCATGAAGCTTGCCAAGAAAATGGGGCGCGGATCGATTCTCATCTGTCTTTCGGGCCGTGGCGACAAGGATATGGATTACGTCATCGAAAAATACGGCATCCGCTGATAAAGTCCCCGTCCCCGATGCAAAGCGGCATCGGGGACGGGCTTTTTAGATTCCTTGGCAAAAAATCCGCTTCCTTATAGACAAAATCGCGAAGATGATATATAATAAATATACATCGTTTGGCGCGCACGCGCGGAGGTAGGACTCATGAATTTTGCCCCCCTTGAGGCTCTGCTTGAGACCTTTCTGAATGATCTTGCGCTTCCGGGCGCCGAGATCTCGCTCCGCGTCGAGCATAAGGAGCTTTTCCGACGTGCCGTCGGATTTGCGGATCTCGAATCGGGAGTGCCGCTTCGCGGCGGGGAGCTTTACTATTTTTACAGCGCCACAAAGCCCATCACCTGCGCGGCGGTCATGCAGCTCCTTGAGAGAAAGCTCCTCTCGCTTGACGATCCGATCTCGCGCTATCTTCCCGAGTTTTCTTCGCCCACCGTGCGTATGCCGGACGGCTCGCGTGTCAAATCCTGCCGTCCCATAACGGTCGAGCATCTTCTGACGATGACCTCGGGACTCGATTACAATCTGAAAACCAGGGCGATTTTTGACGTTGCCGAGCGTACCGAAGGCAAATGCCCGACCCGTGAGATCGTCCGTGCAATTGCCGAGCGCCCCTTGCATTTTCATCCGGGAGAGCGCTGGCTTTACGGACTTAGCCACGACGTGCTCGCGGCTCTCGTCGAGCTCGTCTCGGGTATGCGCTATTCCGAGTACGTCACCGAGCGGATCTTCCTTCCGCTTGGGATGACCGATTCCTATTTTCATCCGACCGACGAGCTGCGCTCCCGTATGACAACGCCCTATGCTCTTGGCGAGATGGGGAACCTGCCGCTTCCAAAGACCAATCTTTTTGACCTTGGAGAGGAGTACGAGTCGGGCGGTGCCGCTCTGATCTCAAGCGTTCCCGATTACGCGCGCTTTGCCGATGCGATGGCAAACGGCGGCGTCGGGGAAACGGGGGAGTCGATCCTTCGCCCCGAAACGATCGATCTGATGCGCGAAAACCGCGTCGGAGATCTCATGGAAACCGACGGCAGATGGCGCCATCTTCGGGGCTATGGCTATGGGCTCGGCGTTCGTACGCGCATCACGGCAGACGGCGGCTCGGTCGGCGAGTTCGGCTGGGACGGTGCAAAGGGCGTCTATGTCCTAATCGATCCCCTAAGGCGCCTTTCCATAACCTACGCCGAGCATCGCGGTGCGTATAAGGATCTGATACAGACGCGCCTTCGGGAGGTCGCCTACGCCTGCCTTGACGCAAAATAGGAGAGCTATGGAAACGAAAGAAAAGGTACTCGTCAGCGCTTGCCTTCTCGGTCAGTGCTGTGCATACGACGGTCAGCATCGCAAAAGCGAGGCGGTCTTGCGCCTTGCCGAGCGCTATGAGCTGATCCCGATCTGCCCCGAACGCGAGGGCGGACTTCCGACCCCGCGCGTGCCGAGCGAAAGGATCTCGTCTCGCGTTTGCTCGCGTGACGGAGCCGACGTCACCGCCGCCTACGAGAGGGGCGCCCTTGAGGCGCTTTCGCTTGCCCTTTCGAGCAAGGTCGCCTTCGCCGTTCTGAAATCCAAAAGTCCCTCCTGCGGAAAGGGCGAGATCTACGACGGCAGCTTCACGCATCGCCTGATCCCGGGAAACGGAGTCACGGCGGAGCTTCTTTTGTCACAGTCCATCCCCGTCTATACGGAAAAGGAGATCGAATGAAACACGTGTTTTCCCACCTTCGGCCCTACGTCAGGGAAACGGTTCTGGCGCCGCTTCTGAAGATGTCCGAGGCGCTCCTTGAGCTTCTCGTTCCTCTCGTCGTTGCCGCGATCGTTGACAGGGGAATTGCCGCGCACGATCGGGGCTACGTTCTCGGTATGGCGCTTTTGCTCGTTCTGCTTGGCGTCGTCGGGCTTGGCTTTTCGGTAACGGCGCAGTTCTTCGCCGCGCGTGCGGCGGTCGGCTTTGCCGGAAGGGTACGCTTTGCGCTCTTTCAAAAGACCCAGACCCTGCCGGTTCCCGAGCTTGACCGTCTCGGCACCTCCACTCTGATCACCCGAATGAGCGCCGACGTTGACCGTGCGCAGTCGGGAGTCAATATGGTGCTTCGCCTCCTTTTGCGCTCTCCCTTCGTCGTATTCGGCGCGATGGTCATGGCGTATATCGTCGATGTGCCGTCGGGCGTGATCTTTACGGTTGCGATCGCCGCCCTTTCCGCCGTTGTCTTTCTGATCATGCTCGTCACGATGCCGCTTCATCGCCGCCTGCAGGGGCGGCTTGACCGAGTCGTCGGGCTTACCCGTGAGAATATCGGCGGCGCAAGAGTCATCCGCGCCTTCGGCCGCGAAGAGGACGAGCGGCGCGCCTTTGCCGAGGAGAGCCGTCTTCTTAGGTCCCTTCAGCTTCTCGTCGGACGGATCTCCGCGATCCTAAATCCCCTGACCGTCGTGATGCTCAATTTTGCCGTCATCGTGCTTTTAGAAAAGGGCGCGATCCGCGTGGATAGCGGACGGCTCACGCAGGGGGAGATGATCGCACTCTATAATTACATGACTCAGATCCTTGTCGAGCTGATCAAGCTTGCCGATCTGATCGTAACCCTGACCCGTGCCATCGCCTCGGGAAAGCGGATTGACAGCGTTTTGGCTTCGGACGCCTCGCTTGCCCGCCTGTCCGATGCAGAACCGGATCGCTCGACCTCTGAGCATATCGTTTTCTCGGACGTATCGATGACCTATCCCGGTGCCTCCGCCTCGGCGCTCACGGGGATCACGCTTTCGGTCAAGCGCGGGGAAACGGTCGGGATCATTGGCGGAACCGGCTCCGGAAAATCCTCGCTCGTCAGCCTCATCGCGCATTTTTACGATCCCTCCGCGGGCTCGGTTCTGATCGACGGGGTCGATACGAGAGCCTATCCTACC
Organism: Clostridia bacterium; assembly: GCA_017556685.1. Classification (GTDB taxonomy): domain Bacteria; phylum Bacillota; class Clostridia; order Oscillospirales; family CAG-272; genus UBA1740. The sequence continues at coordinate 6,396 of JAFYMH010000069.1, forward strand.
GAGCTTCTTCGAAGCCGCATCGGCTTCGTGCTTCAGAGATCGGTGCTCTTTACGGGAACGATTCGGGAGAATCTGCTCGTTGGAAATCCCGATGCCCGAGACGAGGATCTTCTTCTCGCCGTGCACGCGGCGCAGGCGGACGACGTCCTTGCCGCAAAGGGTGGGCTTGACGGTGCCGTCTCGCAGGGAGGCAAAAACCTCTCCGGCGGACAGCGACAGAGGCTCGCCATCGCGCGCGCGCTCGTTCGCCGTCCCGAGATCCTGATCCTTGACGATTCCTCAAGCGCCCTTGACTATGCAACCGACGCGCGTCTGCGTGCGGCTCTCGGGGAGCTTTCGGGGGAAATGACGATCCTTGTCATTTCTCAGAGAACCGTCGCGCTCTCATCAGCTGACCGCATCTTCGTGCTCGAGGACGGCGAGCTCGTCGGCGAGGGGACTCACGCCGAGCTTCTTTCGGGGTGCGACGTATACCGCGAGATCCACGAGTCGCAGTCGGACGGCGACGGCAGAGAGGGAGGTGCGAGATGAAAAAGCAGGGAAACAGAATGAAGACCCTCTCGCGCGTTCTTCGCTCGGTCGGTAGATATAAGCCGCTTTTCGCTCTCTCGATCCTGCTTGCCGCCCTTACTGCGGCAGGCTCGCTCTACGTTCCGATCCTCGTCGGTCAAACGATCGATCTGATGCTTGGGGCGGGGCAGGTGTCGCTTGCCGAGGTCACCGACTCTCTTGCTCGGATCCTTGCCGTCGTTTTGCTCACGGGCCTGACAAGCTGGCTTCACGGCATGACCAATAACCGCATCACCTATCACGTCGTTTGTGACGTGCGGTGCAGGGCGTTTCGAAAGCTCGGGAGGCTTCCGTTCTCCTATCTTGACAAAACGACCCGAGGCGAGACGGTCAGCCGCATCGTCTCGGACGTCGATACCTTTGCCGACGGACTTTTGCTTGGCTTCTCGCGCCTCTTTACAGGGATCGTGACCATCCTCGGAACCCTTGCTTTCATGCTGATGCTTCGTCCCATGATCGCGCTGCTCGTCGTTGTGATCACGCCGCTTTCCCTCTTTGCCGCTCGCTTTATCGCCTCGCGCACCTATCGGATGTTCCGTGCGCAGGCGGAGGTCAGAGCCGAGGAGACCGCCTTTGCCGACGAGATGATCTCAAGCCGCCTTGTCGTGACGGCGTACGGGATGGAGAAGAAAAACACCGAGCGGTTTTCCGAGATCAACGATCGCCTGACGCGTCATGCCCTTCGCGCAACCTTTTTCTCCTCTCTGACCAACCCCGTCACGCGCTTCGTTAACAGCGTCGTGTACGCCGCGGTGGCGCTTGCAGGCGCTCTTTCTGTGATCGCAACGACGGGTGCCGCAGCCCCCTTTACGGTCGGTGCTCTGACGGCTCTGCTCGGGTACGCAAATCAATATACCAAGCCCTTTAACGAGATCTCGGGTGTCATAGCCGAATTTCAGAACGCGCTTGCCTGTGCCGCGCGTGTCTTTGCCTTCCTTGACGAAGCCGAGGAGACGCCCGACCCTGCCGATGCCGCCGTGTTGACGGCACCGCGCGGGGAGATCGAGCTAAAGGACCTCTCCTTTTCCTATACCCCCGACCGTCCGCTTCTTCAGAAGATTGATCTTCACGTCAAGGCGGGAGACCGCGTTGCCATCGTCGGACCGACGGGATGCGGAAAAACGACCCTGATCAGTCTCCTGATGCGCTTTTACGACGTCACAGACGGTGCCGTTCTCATCGACGGGTGCGACGTGCAGGACCTAACGCGTCGATCTCTTCGGGAGAATATCGGCATGGTTTTGCAGGATAGCTGGATCCGCCGTGCAACCGTGCGTGAGAATATTGCGCTCGGTAAGCCCGACGCCACCGAGGCAGAGATCCTTGCCGCCGCACGCGCCGCAAACTGTGACGGCTTCATCCGCCGTCTTCCAAACGGATACGATACGCTTCTTCCCGAGGACGGAGGCAACCTTTCGCAGGGTCAGAAGCAGCTTCTCTGCATCGCGCGCCTGATGCTTTCAAAGCCGAAGATCCTGATCCTCGACGAGGCAACCTCCTCGATCGACACGCGAACCGAAATGAAGATCCGCTCGGCATTCGCCGCCCTGATGCAGGGGCGTACCACCTTCATCGTTGCCCATAGACTGTCGACCGTGCGGGATGCCGATCATATTCTCGTGATGCGCGACGGAAATATCGTTGAAAAGGGAAGACACGCCGAGCTTCTTCAAAAGGGGGGCTTTTACGCCGAGCTTTGCAGAAGCCGCTATACCGAAATCAACTGACGAAATCGAACGATAAGCGAAAGGAGGGGTCCTATGGCAAGGGAAACGAATATCCATCGGGGACATCGGGAGGCGATGCGCCGAAAGCTTTTTGCGGTGGGGGCAGGTGCCTTTCATCCGCATGAGCTGATCGAGATGCTTCTCTACAATTCGATCCCCCTTTGCGACACAAATCCGACCGCCCACCGCATCATAGAGCAGCTTGGGGGACTTGACGCCGCGCTCTCCGCATCCCAAGAGGAGCTAATGCGCGTCAAGGGGGTCGGAAG